>CAMFKK010000462.1 GCA_945957225.1 uncultured Sphingobacteriia bacterium
CATTAAAGTAATGGGCAAGAATAGAAGTATTGTATTGCAGTCTAATAGACCACTTTTAAGATTAAAAGGATTAAAAAATAAAAGACTTGATTGGAAACTTATTGAAGGGCAAATGAATAATAGCCATGTATTACAAGCCATTATTTTAAAATTGGAAAGACTACTAAAAACAGCTACTGATCTAGACTTATAAATGGCTAGCTGAGTTGGGCAGAAATTGCATCTGCCCCTTCCAGGCATAAATGAATCATTTTTTTTCTAACCGTATTGCTAAAACGAAAGGCTGGAAGATAAATGCTCAAACTAGCTACTAGTTCATTATGATAGTATACGGGGCTTGCTATGCCTATTATTTGTTTGCTATCCTCTATAAGGGCGTATCTGTTTTTACGAATTTGATGGATTTGTGCCATAAACTTAGCAGGGCTATCTGCATCAGGCCAGATAGCACTAGGAGGTAGTCCATAATTTTGTACAAATTTGTCCAAAGATTCTTCAGGCATCATGGCAACTAATAATCTACCCGTTGAAGAATCATAAGCTTTTTTCTCATCTGGTGTAGTTGCTTGAACCATTTGAGAACAATTGTTTTTATAGATCACTTGTCGTTTATCTCCTTTTAAAACAGCCAAAAGGCATTTCTCATTCAATTCCAAACTAATGAGTTCCATTTGAATCTTTGCCGCAGCAATCAATTTTTGATGGGGTTGGTGTTTGCCATTAAGTTCCTTGATTTGAGCACCTAGGATATAGCCTTTTTGCAAGTCTGATTTTTCTAAATACCCTCTTTGAACCAAGGTTTTTATAATATTGGCACAGGTAGCTGTATTTAGTTCAAGATCCTGAGCAATTTGCCCCATAGGTTTTGGTTTATTGCCATCTTGGGCAACATATTCCAATATATTTAAGGCTCTATGAATTACTTGTATCATGGGTTCAAAATGGAAAGCTAATCTCAAACTTTAATTCCACCTAATAAAATTTTACTTTACCATCTTGAATAATCGGTTTATTTACAATGGATAATAACATAAACCACAAAGATTGCTATGAGCCAAACATCCGCATCAACCAAGTTTGCATTTGCCATGATTACTTCCCTTTTCTTTATGTGGGGATTTGTACATAATCTGGATCCAATTCTGATACCACATTTAAAAAAGTCTTTTAGCTTAACAACACTTCAATCTTCCTTAATAGATTCTGCTGTATTCATTGCCTATTTTGTTATGGCATTACCAGCAGGTTTTATTATGAAAAAGTATGGATATAAAGCTGGTATCATTACTGGTTTATCACTTTTTGCCATTGGTTCATTTTTGTTTATTCCGGCAGCAAATACCCAACAATACCTCTTTTTTCTTTTAGCACTTTTTATCATTGCTTGTGGGTTGACTATTTTAGAAACAGCAGCAAATCCTTACGCGTCATTATTAGGTGACCCAGCTACTTCAACACAGCGATTAAATTTTGCACAATCTTTTAATGGATTAGCAGCTACAATGGCTCCAATAATTGGGGCAAGATTAATCTTGGTTGAAGGTAATTCAGATGAGGCACTAGCAGCCATGAGCGAATCGGCTAGAAAATTGGCACTTGCCTCAGAAGCAGCCAGTGTTAAGACGCCTTATATGATATTGGGTTTGGTCATATTGGTGATTACTTTGGTTTTTGCCTTTTTAAAGTTACCAGAGATCAAAGAAGCTGAAAATGAGACAGCTGGTAAAAGCATTCTTCATACCCTAAGACATACCCATTTGAAATGGGCCGTGATTGCACAGTTTTTCTATGTAGGTGCCCAGGTATGTGTATTTAGTTTCTTTATTCTTTTTGCTACTAAATCTGCTGGGTTAACCAAAATGCAAGCAGCAGATTATTTAGGATGGGGCTGTGGAATGGCATTTATGATAGGTAGGTTTGCCGGAACTTTTTTTATGCGATTTATTGCGCCCAACAAATTGTTGGCCTTTTATGCAGCCATGAATATCTTATTAAGTTTGGCAGCCATAACAATGACTGGTATGGCTACCGTCTATGCCGTAATAGGCATATCTTTTTTTATGTCAATTATGTTCCCGACCATTTTTGACCTTGGAATTAAAAAATTAGAATCTGATACTGAAATGGGAAGTTCATTAATTATTATGTCAATTGTTGGAGGCGCATTATTACCACCCATTCTGGGATATATAAGTGATGTTACCAATAATATTCAAATTGGATACGCTGTTCCTCTTGTATGCTTTGTAGTGATTTTCTATTTTGGTTGGAAAGGTCATACAGTAAAAGAAATTAGTTAATAGTTAGAAAAATATAACAATGAAAAGATATTGCTTAGCGCTGGATTTATATGAAGATGAAGCTTTGATTGCCCAATACGAGAAATGGCACGAACAAGTTTGGCCAGAAGTGCTAGAAAGTATCAGGGCATCTGGTATAGAAGACATGAAAATCTATAGGATTGAAACAAGAATGTTTATGATTATGGAAACTAGCGATGAATTTAGTTTTGAAGCCAAAGCAAGTGCAGATGCTAATAATACGCGTGTCAAAGAATGGGAAACATTAATGTGGCAATTTCAAAAAGCATTGCCCTTTGCAAAAAATGGAGAAAAATGGATGTTGATGAAAGAAATTTTTTCACTTAAATAAGGATCTGATGTTTAGTTTGGAAAATAAAAAAGCGGTAATCACCGGAGCTGCAAGTGGAATTGGAAAAGCCATTGCTATGCTATTTGCAAAGCAAGGTGCAGAAGTGTTTATTTTGGATTTTAATGAAGCTGCTGCTAAAGAAGTGGTGCAAGAAATTGTAACAAATGGAGGAAAGGCATCAGCATATGGATGTGATGTTAGTAATCAAGCAACTTTA
>CAMFKK010000463.1 GCA_945957225.1 uncultured Sphingobacteriia bacterium
AAAAGAAGCTTCCGAAGCCTCCAACATAGGGCCTTCTACTAATAATAGGTTGCCAGAAATGGGATTGGGTCTATCTAATACCACCAAGGGAATCTGATGAAAAGCAGCCGCTTCCATTAAATAAGAAAGGGTCCAGAGATAGGTATAAAATCGGCAACCTATATCTGGTATATCAAAAACCAGCAAGTCAATATTGGATAAATCGGAAGCCGTTGGCGATAGTTTTTGACCATATAAACTGATTACAGGAAGTCCTGTTAAAGCATCCAATCCATTGGGCATGGGATGACCATCAGGACCATCCACCATTAAACCATGTTCGGGTGAAAACAGTGTGACAATATTAAAACCATTGTCAAGTAAGGCTTTTCTAGAAGGCACTAAATGATTGGTAGTGGCTGACTGATTTGTCACCAAGCCAATGCGTTGGTTTTTCCAAACTGGAGGATTTTGCAATATACAATCAACACCAAATTCAATCATGGCATTATTTTTCAAATAAGAGTTGGGTTTTTAATTGCTCTATTACATTAAAGATAATGGGGCATCTATTGTAATGCATAAAATGCGTGAACAATCTTTTTTGAAAATAGGGCAGGTGCAAAGCTGGGAATTCCCTACAACCCTCAAATCGATCTTGGTAAATACTACATTTATTATTGGATAAAAAATGACAGGGAATGGCATTAATCAACATTAAATCATGCATTCCTTTTTCCATATACTTTTCATCAAATTCAGATCTTTTAAGGTTAAGCAATTTGGCAACCCTATTAGCTTCATTATTAGAAACAGTGATCATCAAAGACTTACAACAATTACCACATTGAGTACAATCCACTTTTTGGCTTATAGCTTGTTCAAGCTCAAAAACCCGCTGGTCAAGTAATTCCGATTCAAATCCCCCTAAATAATCCTTAAAACGACTATTTTCTTCCTCCCGCTCCGTGCTAATGACTTGAATGGCAGTTAGGTCAAGGATGATATTTAAAGGCGCTGATTGGATGGTTTAAAAGTACATTCCTTGTACGGGGTGGCAAAACCAAGATTATAAACAGGTTTATCCACAATCTGAAGCCATTTGTAGAAAAGTATAATTGTCTTGCAGTTTGAGGTGGTTAGATTTGCGGGTTGTTGCCAAAGAGATAAGAAATTGGTCAACAGGAAGGAAATATGGCAGAAGAAAAGAATATGTCGGAATACAATGAATCCTCCATACGGTCATTAGACTGGAAAGAACATATCCGTCTTAGACCAGGAATGTATATTGGAAAATTAGGAGATGGTTCCGCTCCGGATGATGGAATTTATGTCTTGATCAAGGAAGTCATAGACAACTGTATTGACGAACATACCATGGGATTTGGTAAGCAGGTAGAGCTGACTATTGAAAACAAAACAGTATCGGTTAGAGACTATGGTAGGGGTATTCCTCTTGGAAAATTGGTAGACGTTGTTAGCAAGATTAATACAGGTGCCAAATACGATAGCAAGGCTTTTCAAAAATCAGTGGGATTGAATGGGGTGGGTACCAAAGCGGTAAATGCCCTTAGCCAATATTTTAAAGTAACTGCTTATCGCGATGGTAAGGAGCGTACAGCCGAATTTGAAAAGGGTGAATTGATCAAGGAACACAAAGAAACCAAGACCGATGAACCCAATGGTACTTTTGTGAGTTTTGTACCAGATGAAACCGTGTTTAGGAATTACCATTTTATCCATGAATACCTAGACAACCAACTATGGAATTATTGTTATTTGAATGCTGGCTTAGCCATGCATTTTAATGGCAAGAAATATGTGAGCAAGAATGGTTTGCTAGATCTGTTATTACGCAAAACCAACCCGGATGAACTTCGTTATCCCATTGTGCATTTAAAGGGCGAGGATATTGAAGTTGCGATCTCTCATAACAATGATTATGGAGAAGACATTTTCTCCTTTGTCAACGGTCAGTTCACCACACAGGGTGGAACCCACCAACAAGCATTTAGAGAAGCCTATGTAAAAGTAATCAGGGAGTTTTATAAAAAAGATTATGAAGCTTCAGATATCCGTACCAGCATTGTTGCTGCAGTATCAGTAAGGGTACAGGAACCAGTATTTGAAAGTCAGACCAAGACCAAATTGGGTTCTCAGAATGTGTATGAGGGTGGCCCATCCATGAAGAAATTTGTAGAGGAGTTTTTGTCAAAAGAGCTCAATAATTTCTTGCATAGAAATCCTACTGTAGCAGATGCTTTGCGCAAAAGGATTGAACAAAATGAGCGCGAAAGAAAAGAATTGGCTGGTATTAAAAAACTAGCCAATGATAGGGCCAAAAAAGCCAATCTACACAATAAGAAATTGCGTGATTGTAGGGTACACCTCAATGACGAAGCACCACAGAAAAACAGGGAGGAATTTGTAGCCAACCAAAACAATACCACCATCTTTATTACAGAAGGGGATAGTGCCAGCGGAAGTATAACCAAGTCTAGAAGCGTAGATACCCAAGCGGTATTTAGTTTAAGGGGTAAGCCTTTGAACAGTTTTGGGCTTACCAAGAAGGTGGTGTATGAAAATGAGGAATTCAACTTGTTACAACACGCGCTCAATATTGAAGACGGATTAGAAGGACTTAGGTATAATAATGTAGTCATAGCAACAGATGCCGACGTAGATGGAATGCATATACGTTTGTTGATGATGACCTTCTTCTTGCAATTCTTCCCAGACCTGGTAAAGAAAGGCCATGTCTATATTCTTGAAACGCCGTTATTCCGTGTAAGAAATAAGCAGGAAACCATTTATTGTTTTGACGAGGAAGAACGCCAAGCGGCGGTGAATAAGCTAGGTGGCAAACCTGAGATTACCAGGTTTAAGGG
>CAMFKK010000464.1 GCA_945957225.1 uncultured Sphingobacteriia bacterium
GAATAATATTTCGGTTGTATTCATTGCTTGTGAATTAGTCATTAACAGCGGTGATCCGCCACCAATCTCATTTCATTCGTTGATCAGTTATTTCTAGGGCTACCCTTTGCCTTGGCATATCCTTCAGGATCTGTTTTTACATTAGGGATCACCATTTCATCTTTTCCATAAATAAATCCTTTGCGGTTGTAGTTAGCAGGCGCAAAAGTTTCACTCAAGTAAATAGCATCTTTGGGGCAGGCTTCTTCACACAAACCACAGAAAATGCATCGCAGCATATTGATTTCATATTTGGCTGCATATTTTTCTTCTCTGTACAAATGCTCTTCTCCTGGTAGTCTTTCAGCAGCTTCCATAGTAATGGCTTCTGCAGGACAAGCCACAGCGCATAAGCCACAGGCCGTGCAACGCTCTCTTCCTTCTTCATCACGGTTGAGTACGTGCAATCCGCGGAATACAGGACTAAACTCCCTTTTTTGCTCCGGATAGCGAATAGTGGGTTGTTTTTTGAAAATATGGCTAAACGTGATGCCCATTCCCTTAAAAATGGCGGGAAGGAACAAGCGTTCTGCTAAGCTCATTGGCTTGCGACTCACTTGTACGGATCTACTGGTTAATGCCTCCATGTTTCTAATCTCTTTTAAACTATTTGTTGCATGACACGCATGCTAATCATTACAATTTTGCTAAAATCCAAGCGCCTGTGATCAACATATTGACCAAGGCCAATGGAATCAAACTTTTCCAACCTAGGTTCATCAATTGGTCGTAACGGAAACGTGGAATGGTCCAACGAATCCATATAAATATGAAAATGAACACAACAATTTTAAGCAGCAAAGTTCCAACTCCTACCAAGGCTGCAATATTTTGTGGCAACACAGACTCGTCAAAGAAAGGAATATCATAGCCACCAAAATACAAAGAAGCCATTACCGCACTACTCATGATCATGTTAACGTATTCACTAAACAAATAGAAACCCAATTTCATAGAGGAATACTCTTGGTGGTATCCAAAGTTTAATTCGTTCTCTGCTTCAGGAAGGTCAAAAGGCGTTCTATTACACTCTGCCATGGCACAGATAAAAAACAATAAAAAACCTATTGGCTGATAGGCAATATTCCATAAATGACCAGGCGCCATTTGTTGCTCCACAATAGTGCGCAAACTTAAACTACCTGTTGTCATTAACAAAGCAATCAATGCAATACCCATGGCCAATTCATAACTAATGGCTTGAGAAGCCCCACGCAGTGCCGCCATCAAAGAGAATTTATTGTTAGAAGCCCAACCTCCAATCATGATCCCATAAACTCCCAAACTCACTACACCAAAAATGTACAAAATACCAATATTCACATCGGCAATTTGCAAGTCAATAGTGCGTCCAAACAATTCTATAGAAGCACCCCAAGGAATTACCGCGCAGGTCATTAGCGCGGCGGTCATAGCCAAACCTGGCCCAAGGATAAACAATCCCTTATTAGAAGAATTAGGAATGATTTCTTCTTTCATGATTAGCTTCAAACCATCGGCAAATGGTTGGAACAATCCAAAAGGACCAGCCCTTTCCGGACCCGGTCTGTCTTGCAGTACAGCCGCCACTTTGCGTTCCGCAAATGTGGTATAAAGGGCAATACCCAAGCTAGCAAAAACAATGATGGCTATCAACACCAATTTTTCTATAATCAACAGCCAGTCTAAAGCAAGTAGTGTCATGATTTCCTATTAGTCGTTATCAGGATTAAAATTGTTGGAATGGGCAGGACCACTGATCTTGCTCAATTCAATATTGGGTCTATTTACTTCACTTACTGAATGAATATCCATCAACAATTTTGGTTTTCTACCATCCAATACCGCTTCAATGGTTTCAGTAGGCTTATTGGTACCCACGGTACCCGCATAATGCCCTTGTGAAATCACAGAATGTCTATCAATGAGTCTTGGTCCCTCAATGGTCCAGTCACTGGATTGTTTTTTCTCAAAACGGCATTCGTTACAGATCCACTCTTCCACTTCACCCCACTCATCTTTTCTGGCAGTAACACGGAACACTTCATCGCCCCTATTCCATAGCGTTACTTTACCACTACAAGTAGGGCAGTCGCGGTGTGCGTTCATGGGTTTAAGGAACCATACACGATTTTTAAAACGGAAAGTCTTATCGGTTAAAGCACCTACTGGACAAACATCAATGACGTTGCCAATAAAATCGCTTTGCAAATTCTTTTCAATCATGGTAGCAATCTCAGAATGGTCACCCCTATCCAATACCCCATGTTCTCTTTTTCCAGTCAACTGGTCAGCCGCAAATACACAACGGTAGCAAAGAATGCAACGCGTCATGTGCAACTGAATATACTTACCCAAATCATGTTTCTTAAAAGTTCTGCGCTGAAATTCATAACGCGTACCTTCTTTACCATGTTCATAGCTCAGGTCTTGTAAATGACACTCACCCGCTTGGTCACAGATAGGACAATCCAATGGATGATTCAACAACAAGAATTCAACAATCCCTGCCCTAGCGTCCACCACTTTGGGACTGGTAATATTTTTTACTTCCATGCCATCCATTACGGTTGTACGGCATGAAGCAACCAGCTTGGGCATGGGGCGTGGATCTTTTTCAGAACCCTTGCTCACTTCTACCAAACAGGTACGGCATTTACCACCGCTGCCTTCTAGCTTGCTATAATAACACATAGCAGGAGGAGCCACATCGCCACCAATCATCCGCGCAGCGTTTAAAATAGTGGTACCAGCAGGCACATCAATACTGATGTTGTCAATGGTTACCTTGAATAACCCTGTCTCTTATACACATCTCCGAGCCCACGAGACCGGAGCCTATC
>CAMFKK010000465.1 GCA_945957225.1 uncultured Sphingobacteriia bacterium
CGGTCTCGTGGGCTCGGAGATGTGTATAAGAGACAGATCTACAGCAATCTTTCTATCAAGATGAAAAAGAATATCAACCAGCGAACAAGCTTAGCATTATTCATCATATTATTCCTAAAAAAGTTTTTTTAATTGAGGAAACCTATTATGGCAATACCAAAACGGCTTCTGCTGCAACTATTGTCAATAATGGGATTCGAATTTTTGAAAAGGATCTTCAGGAATCAGATAGAGGTGGATTTATTAAAACTGCTGTCTATGTATATGACAATCGCGTATATAACCAACAATACCAAATTCAAGTTCCTTGGAAAAATAAAGAGTTAGATATACACTACAATAGTTATAGAAACAAAACAGAACCTGGTTCATCAGAAAAATGGACCATTGAACTTAAGGGTGTCAAAGGAGAACAAAAAGCAGCAGAAATGCTTAGTTCTCTGTATGATGCTTCATTAGATGCTATCAGACCTCATAAATGGGGATTCCCCAACTTATGGCAAAAACCAATTTTTGCCAAAGGATGGAATAGTTATCATAATTTTTACCAATCCATTGGACAACAAAATCAATTTCGAGAGAATCAGAGACTAAGAGAAAAAAGCATTATTTATGACAAGTTTTCATTAGGATTAAATACCGAATATTTTCAAGATTACCCTAATGAATTAAGCGCCTTAAATGAAGTAGTAGTTGCTGGCTACAGTTCTACAAGTAAAAAAACAATTAGTATTAGAGGCACTTCTTCAAAAGCTTTTGATACGGAAAGTCCAATAGTAGAAGAATCCTATGATAAGGTCTACACTTCGGTGGATTTCATTGATCCAACAACAGGCGAACATATTGTCAATGGCCGAGTGGTGAAAGACGGAAAAAATCCAGTAGATGAATTGGTCATTAGAAAGAATTTTTCAGAAACGGCTTTCTTCTTTCCTGAATTGTATGCAGACAGCAGTGGCAAATACCAGTTTAGTTTTACCATGCCAGATGCAGTGACCAAATGGAAATGGCAAAGTTTTGCGCATTCCAAAGACCTGAGTACGGGTTATCAAAGCGCAAGCATTATTACCCAAAAAACATTGATGCTACAAAGCAATGCGCCAAGGTTTTTTAGAGAGGGTGACAAAATGGAATTTAGTACCCGAATTGCTAATCTCAGTGACAAAGAATTAACCGGACAAGTAACATTGGAATTGATTGACCCTACTACCAATACATCTGTGGATGGATGGTTTCAAAATATTTTCCCTACCCAGTATTTTACAGTGGCAGCTGGACAAAACAGTCCTGTAAAATTTCCTATTCAAATTCCTTTCACTTATAACAAACCACTGATCTGGAGAGTTGTGGCCCGAGCGGGAAATTATAGCGATGGAGAAGAACAAACCATTCCTGTTTTGAGCAATAGGCAATTGGTTACAGAAACCCTTCCCATACATACCATTGGAGATACTACGCTGAATCTGCGTTTTACAAAACTACTACAAGAACAAAATGGGTCTGCCAGTAATGAGTCTTTAACCGTAGAATTTAGCAGCAACCCAGCATGGTATGTGGTCAAAGCACTCCCCTATTTGCAGGAAGGCAATGACCAGTGTATTGAATCTGTAATTAATCGCTTTTACGCCAATGCTTTGGCGGCTCAGATCATCAACAAGTTTCCAAAAATCAAAGCCTATTATCAGGATTGGAAAAAAGACAGTTTGGGTCTGATGTCTAATTTGCAAAAAAATCAAGCGCTCAAACAAGTCTTATTGGAGGAGACTCCTTGGGTCATGGAAGCAAAATCAGAGCGTGAACAGATGCAGGCATTGGCTCAATTATTTAATTTAACCAGATTATCTGAAGACCAAGAAACACAATTGGAACAATTGTTAGAACTGCAATTACCAGAGGGAGGTTTTGCTTGGTTTAAAGGTGGATGGACCAATACTTATATGACCAGTTTGGTATTAACTAGAATTGGGCAATTAAAAAGATTGGGAGCCATCACACCAGAAATAGCCATACGCTTAAAACCCATGCTCTTAAAAGCAGTGGCTTATCTTGACAGAGACTTTTTGAAACAATATGAATACCTGGCTAGTAGAAAATTTGATCTTGCAAAAGCAGGCATCAACTATTGGCATATCCAATATTTATTCATGCGTAGTTTTTATGGCGATATTCAAAACAATGATAACAAAGCACAACTATTCTATTTGAAGCTTGGAAGAACCAGTTGGAATAGATTAGGTATTGAAGAAAAAGCTTTGATGGCACAAGTCTATTACCGCAATAAAGAAACTGCCTTTGTATTTGACAAACTAGTTCCTGCCATTATGGAGAATGCCGTTTATAGCAAGGAGAAAGGTATGTATTGGAAAGCACCAAATCAATACTATTGGCAGGGGTCTGAAATGGCCACCGTGATTAGGGTTGCTACTATGGCGGGTGAACTAACAGAAGGCCGCAAATCAGAAACATTAGAACAGCAATTGAGTGCCATGAAGACTTGGCTAATCCTAAACAAACAAACCAATTATTGGGGCAATTCTATGGGCACGGCCGATGTTTGCTATGCATTTTTAATGAACGGCAGCAATTGGTTAGAAGACAATCGCGCTGTTCGAATTCAATTGGGGAAGACCATTTTTGATTCAAAGCAATTGAAAACCGAAGCGGGTACTGGTTATTTTCAAAAAAGAATTGAGGGTGCTAAAGTAACACCCGAGATGGGTAAGATTCAAGTAAGTACTTCTAGTATCAAGAGTGGAACTGACAAGTCTTATCAACCAGCTTGGGGTGCTATTTATTGGCCTGTCTCTTATACACATCTGACGCTGCCGACGACTAGTCGAGGGGTGG
>CAMFKK010000466.1 GCA_945957225.1 uncultured Sphingobacteriia bacterium
GGTCTCGTGGGCTCGGAGATGTGTATAAGAGACAGAATCACTACCGTATTACCCATTACGGAGATTAAGACAGGGAATGCTTTCTTTGACTTTGAAGCCAAATACCAAGGTAAGAGCCAAGAAATTACACCAGCAGAAATTAGCCCTAAGATGCAAGAGCAATTAACTGCTGCAGCAAAAAGGGTATATGAAGTGTTGAATTGCAGGGGAGTTGTTCGCATTGATTTTATCTATAATGAGACAAAAGAACAGCCCTTTATGTTAGAAGTAAATACCGTGCCGGGCCAGTCTGCGGCTAGTGTAATTCCCCAGCAAGTGAAGGCAATGGGCAGGAGCTTAACAGATTTCTACACTGACATCATTGAGGAAGCATTGAAATAAAATGTTATTTTGCCCGACAAGCTCAAAAGAATGGCTACTTTCAACCATATTTGGTAATTATTTTAATAGCTGATGTTCAAATTTATCACAGATAAACCCCTTTGGGTAAATATACTTGCCGGTATTGGTTTATTGGTAGTATTGGTGCTATTGTTCTTTGGATCCTTGCAATGGGTTACTGGCTTTGGTAAATCAGAAAGAGTGCCTTCTATTGTAGGCCAAAATGCAGTGGCTGCCCAAAAGATCTTGGAAGAAAAGGGTTTTCAAGTAGCATTACAGGATTCAGTCTATGTAGATAGTATTCCAAAACTGGCTGTTGTAAAACAGTCCCCAGAAGCTGACGCGATAGTCAAAAAAGGAAGAACCGTTTATTTAACCATTAATCGGATGGTTCCACCGCAAGTTGAAATGCCCAATTTGATTGGTTTCTCAATTAGAAGTGCCGAAATGTATTTGCAAAGTTTGGGATTGAAACTGGGTTATGTCAACTACAAACCGGACATTGCCAGAAATGCTGTGTTAGAACAATTGTTCTCAGATCAAAATATAAAACCGGGTACTAAAATTGCATTAGGTAGTACCATTGACCTAGTATTAGGTAGTGGTATTACTGGATCAGAAATGGAAGTACCCAATTTGGTAGGGTTAACCTTAAACGAAGCCAAAAGTTGGTTAAGTTCTATTAGTTTAAACCTAGGTTCTGTTATAGCAGTTGGACCTATTACAGATTCTGGTGCTGCATATATTATTAGACAGAATCCTGAATTATTTACAGAAGCGATTCCTGGACAAAGGGTCAATAATAAAATCAGAAGTGGTCAATTATTAGACGTCTATATTAGTGCAGTGGCCCCACCTAAAGACAGTACCCAAACCCCAGTGATCAATCAATAAACTAACTCAAACAAATCATATGCAAACCATTACAGTAGAAGCACTGAAAGCAAAAATTGATGCTGGCGAACAAATTCACTTGGTAGACGTAAGAGAACCACATGAACACGCTGATTTTAATATAGGAGGAATCTTATTACCATTAGGTCAGGTACAAACCATGCAAGTGGAAGCCATAGAAGACCTCAAGGATCAAGAAGTTTTTGTCTATTGCAGAAGCGGTAATAGGAGTGGACAAGCCTGTTTGATTCTTGAAACCATGGGCTTTTCAAATCTGACCAATGTTACAGGTGGCATGCTTGCTTGGCAGGACCGCTTTGCAAAATAATCCCTTGAATAATATCATAAAAAAAGCCACGATTGTACGTGGCTTTTTTTATGGCTTAGTTGCTTTTTTTTGAATGTTACAATCTTATATTCAAAGCAATCATGAGATTGGTTCCGGCCTGAGGATAGTATCCATTATCACTACTTAAAACGCCACCAGAAATATAACTATAAGTATATCCATTGGGTTCGTAATGGGCATTGAACAGATTATTCAATTGTCCAATCAGGTGTAATTCTTTCAAGAAATTTGTTCTAATGGTCCAATTCAATCTCATGTCTTGGGTAAAATAAGCATTCAATTTTCTGTTTTCTTGTTGACTATTGTCCAGGTATTGTTTTCCCACATATTTACTCAGCAAGCTAAGTGATAGATGTTTATGAACTTGAATATCGGTTGTCAAACCACCTACTAGGGCAGGAGAAAATGAGATATCTGTATTTTGATGATTCACGCTATTTTGTAAACCATTGTCCCAGTTGTCAATATATTCCGTAAAGGATTTGATTTTGTTTTTGCTGATGGTCAAATTCCCAGAAAGGTTAATTACATTGGATAATCTTGCGCCTGCTTGGAATTCTAACCCCAAACGATAACTGTTGGGAACATTGGAACGGGTATATGCACCCACATCATTAATCTGACCAGTTAAGACCAATTGGTCTTTATATTGCATCCAATAAAGCGTAGCACCATAATGGAATAAACCCTTGCTTTTTTCAATACCCAATTCTACATCTTGTAAAGATTCGGGTTTGGGTTGTTGAATAGGACTGGCTTGAAAATCATCTCTATTGGGTTCTTTATTAGCAATGGCAAAACTCAAAAATCCAGTCCAACCATTGTTAGTGTACGTAATACCTGCTTTTGGATTTACAAAATCAAAACTTCTATCCACTGTTAGTGTTGGGTTGTCCTGAAAACCTTCCATTCTATGAGAGACCCTGCGGTATTGTAGGTCTACAAAACTTTGCCATTGACTATTGAAACGGTGTTGCCATTTGGCATAAATATTTGCGTCTTTTTTTACAGCGGGTAAATCATAGTAACGATAATCAGGTGAAACAGTTCCTTGTTTCATCCATACAATATTTCCAAAATGCTGACCTTGATATTTGTTCCATCCACCGCCAATAGTTAGTGCTTCATTGTCCTTTTTGTATTGAAAAGATCCAATTTGGCCTAAGAAACTATTGTCTAACCATCTTTGTCTTACCAAATCAGTTGAAGTAATGGTGGCAC
>CAMFKK010000467.1 GCA_945957225.1 uncultured Sphingobacteriia bacterium
ATAGTTTCAACATTTGTAATAATCCAGGGGTTAAAACCAGCCAGCCGTCTAAAAAAAGGAAGGAGTATGCTTTGAAAACGCAAGCATGAATTCACATTCAGTTTGCGGTAAACACTTCTGGGGGAAGTATGCTTTTTTACCAGTATCAATTTGACAATTCAAATGTAGGGAGGTTTACATGATAACCAAAAAAAACACTAACTTTTAATTTTAGTAACAACTTTCCATTAATTCTATTTCATGTCAGTCAATAATATTGAATACGATGCCATTGTCATAGGATCTGGCATCAGTGGTGGATGGGCAGCTAAAGAGCTTTGTGAAAAAGGTTTGAAAACATTGTTGCTTGAGCGAGGCAGAAAACTGGAACATATTAAAGACTATCCAACTGCCAATAAAGCTCCTTGGGAATTTGCACATAGGGGAAATATTACTGCAGCGTTTAGAAAAGAAAATCCACTTATTATCCGTGGTGCAGGATTTGGAGAAGACAATGCACATTTTTTTATTGAGGATGCCGTTCAACCCTATGTTCAGGAAAAACCCTTTGATTGGATTAGGGGCTATCAGTTAGGTGGTAAGTCTATTATCTGGGGAAGGGCTTGTCAGCGTTGGAGTGATTATGAATTTAATGGTCCTCAAAGATTTGGATATGGATTTGATTGGCCCATCCGTTACAAAGATGTTGCAAAATGGTATAGTCATGTAGAAAAATTCATTGGGGTCTGCGGCAATGCTGATGGGCTTGCTGCTATGCCTGACGGAGAATTTTTAAAGCCCTTTGATTTAAACTGTGTAGAGACACATTTAAAACAGGTCTTAAAAAAAGAGTTTAATAGAGACCTGGTTCATGCACGCTGGGCGCATATTACAGACCCACAACCCATTCATGAAGAACAGGGCAGGGGAAAATGCCAGTCTAGAAATTTGTGTATGCGCGGTTGCCCCTTTGGGGGATATTTTAGTTCTTTATCCTCTACAATTCCTTGGGCAGAAAAAACGGGAAATCTAACCATTCAAACCGATGCTGTTGTGCATTCTATTTTATATGATGCCAAGAAACAACGTGCCATTGGAGTGCGGGTCATTGATGCACATACAAAAGAATCCAAGGATTATTTTTCTAAAATCATCTTTGTCAATGCATCTGCACTCAATACCAATTTAATATTGTTGAATTCTAAGTCTGAACGATTCCCCAATGGATTGGGTAATGACTCAGGTTTGTTGGGAAAATATATTTGTCATCATAATTACCGCGCCTACCTCAATGGAAGAATTGATGGATTTATGGATCAATATTATGCAGGCAGAAATCCAACAGAAGCCATTATTGCCAACTATAGAAACTTGGATCAACAAGACACCAATTTTAAAGGAGGATATACCACTTTTACCGGAGCATACAGAGAAAGGTTAGATGGTAGTATTACCAATGAAACAATTGGCGCAGGTTTTAAAACAGCGTTACAAGAACCAGGGTTCTGGCATGTATATGCTTATATGCAAGGAGAAACCATTCCTAAAAAAGAAAATCATGTTAGATTAAGTCAGGACAAAAAAGACCCATTTGGAATTCCTCAATTGGTAGTATCCGTTGATTATGATGAAAATGATGACAAAATGGTCCAGGATTTTATTGCGCAAACAAAGCAGATGTTTGAAAAAGCGGGCGTGCATTCCATTAACTGGCATGATAACAAGCAGCCTCCGGGTTTGGATATTCATGAAATGGGAGGCTGTAGAATGGGTAAGGATCCAGCTGATTCCTTATTAAATGAATGGAACCAATTGCACCATTGTAAAAATGTATTTGTAACCGATGGGGCTTGTATGACCAGTACCGGAAACCAGAGCCCTTCTATTTTATATATGGCATTAACTGTCAGGGCGGTGGATTATGCTGTGGGGCAACTAAAAAGCGGCGGTTATCGTATATAATTGAGGAAATCTGTAGTTTTACTAAAGAACCCCATGACTTATTCTAAAAGGACCATATTAACCCTTTTGATAACATTTAGCTGCTTTGCCTGTAAAAAAGAAGGCAGTAGTGAAATCAATGAAAAACCAGAATTTGGTTTTACCCAATATACTATTCCAGCTGGAGGAGACTATTCAGTAGATTCTTTAAAATTGGTTGTACTCACAGGTATTACAGAAATGAAATTCAAATTTAAGTTTGATAGTTCAGCCATTTATACTACAAAAGATCCTATGAATCAAGCTGATGTAAACAAACTCTATGGCTTTGCCGATGGGGTTTCCTTTACTACTCGCTATACTATTCCCCCTCACCATATTAATTCTGCCAGAATTGGTTGGGCTTATGTTAACAAGGCTTTGAGAATCTATGCCTATTATTACAACGATTCAGTACAGTTATTTAAGGAATTACAACCCATTAGCATTGGCAAAACCTATACAGCCGGGATTAAAATTTTGCAGGGTGGCTATGAATTCACAGTTGGAGAAAAAAAGGATACGGTTCCTAGAACCTGTCCTCTGCCAACCATTGAAGGTTATAAACTCTTCCCCTATTTTGGTGGCACTGAAAAATCACCCAAAGAAGTTCGCATTTGGGTAAAGGACCTATAAGATAGATTTTTAATCATTATTTTTTTGCGCGTTGATATTGACCTGGCCATGCAAGGTCAACGCCTAATTCTTTGGCGGCGTGTAATGGAAAATAGGGATCTCGCAGCAATTCCCTACCCAAGAAAATCAGGTCTGCGTCTCCTTGTTCCAGAATAGTTTGGGCTTGGCTTGCACTAGTAATTAAACCTACTGCCCCAGTTGCAATTCCGGCTCCTTCTCTTACCGCTTTGGCTAAAGG
>CAMFKK010000468.1 GCA_945957225.1 uncultured Sphingobacteriia bacterium
CTGAAATAGCGTTAACCTCACAAATTATTCGAAGACTTCAAGCCCATTTTGGAGGAAGTATTGGAATTTATCATTCCAAGTTTAATGCAAATGAACGTGTTGAAATTTGGAACAATGTAAAAAATGGTACGTTGAAAGCAGTTCTTGGCGCTCGCTCTGCGCTATTCCTGCCTTTTAAAGTCCTTGGCCTAATCATTGCCGATGAGGAACATGATCCTTCCTATAAACAGCAAGAACCGGCTCCTAGATACCATGCAAGGGATGCTGCAGTTTACTATGCTTCTTTATTTAATGCCAAAGTACTTTTAGGAAGTGCTACACCAAGTTTAGAATCTTATTATAATGCCTTAAATGGAAAATATGGGTTGGTAAATTTACATGAGCGTTTTGGTGATGCTGCCTTACCCTCTATGGAATTGGTAGATATTAGAAACTTACATCAAGATGAAAATGGAAAAACAGTTTTCACACCAGGCCTTTTATCTGCAATTCAAAAAACGCTAGAAGAGAAAAAACAAATCATATTATTTCAAAATAGAAGAGGTTACTCGCCTTATTTGCTATGCGAAACATGTGGTTGGATTCCACATTGCACCCAATGCGATGTTACCCTTACTTATCACAAAGCAAAACATAAATTAACTTGCCACTATTGTGGTAGTACCTACCCTGTTGTACAAACCTGTGCAGCTTGTGGAAGCCATCATTTTATTCAAAAAAATTTTGGGACTGAAAAAATTGAAGAACAGGTAATCTCTTTATTTCCAGATGCCAAAATTGCCAGAATGGATTATGATACCGTAAAAGGCAAAAACGACCACGATGCCATGGTTAAACTTTTTGAGCAGCAAAGGTTAGATATTTTGGTTGGCACTCAAATGGTAGTAAAAGGATTAGATTTTGAACATGTTAATCTAGTAGGGATTATTGATGCTGATGGTATTTTAAATTTTACAGATTTCAGGGTTAATGAAAGGGCTTTTCAATTGATGGAACAAGCCAGCGGAAGAGCTGGAAGAAAAAATAGTTTAGGGCAAGTAATTATTCAGGTTAGTAATCCGCATCACCCAGTATTACAATTTGTTTCTCACCATGATTTCAAAAAATTATACGATTTTGAAATCAAAAACCGAGAAATATTTCAGTATCCACCCTTTACTAGATTGATTCAAGTTAAATTCAAACACAAGGACAAACAAATTGCTGAGGAAGCTGCAAATATTGTAGCCCTTACGTTAAAAAAGCAATTTGGTGAAGCAATTAATGGGCCCGCCCAACCAGTGGTTGATAGAATTAGAAACCAGTATATCTGGGAAATTTTGATTAAAATGCCAAAAGACCTAGCTACTGTTAGAAAATGTAAGTTGATTTTGGAACAACAATCAATCATATTACTCAATCACAAACGATATAGATCTGTTTCTATGATTCCAGATGTTGACCCTATTTAATAAAATTGGATGCTATGCATGTACAGGAAAATTTCTCATTAAAAGCGTTCAATACCTTTGGTATAGATATTTCGGCTAGGTATTTTGCCAAGTTTTCTAGCTGGGAAGAATTAGAACAACTAAAAGAAATAGTTTCTAATGATGTACCACCCACTCCCCTAATTTTAGGGGGAGGCAGCAATATTTTATTTACCAAAAATTTTAATGGCCTTGTCTTAAAAAATGAGGTCTATGGTATTCGTGTGGTAGCAGAAACCCCTGACCATATCATTGTAGAAGCGGGGGCAGGAGAAAACTGGCACCAGTTTGTTTTACATTGTATAGCCAATAACTATGCAGGATTGGAAAATCTTAGTTTAATTCCTGGAACTGTTGGTGCATCTCCTATTCAAAATATTGGAGCTTATGGAGTTGAAATCAAAGATTCTTTTCATTCTTTAGATGCCTACCATTTTCATGATAAAAAAATAGTGCATTTTACAGCAAATGACTGTGCTTTTGGCTACAGAGAAAGCATTTTTAAGCATGATTTAAAAAACGAATTAGCTATTTTAAAAGTTAGGTTTCAGTTAAACAAAAAACCGAATCTTAAAACCAGCTATGGGATCATTGAACAAGAATTAGCTAAAAAGAAAATCAGTAATCCTAGTATTAAAGATATTTCTGATGCAGTCATTAGCATTAGGTCTTCAAAACTACCTGATCCAAAAATCATTGGCAATGCGGGTAGCTTTTTCAAAAACCCTATTATCCCGTTGGCAAAATATGATGAACTAAAACATCAATACGATACTATTCCTGGATATGCCTCTGATAAACCAGGAAGGATAAAAATAGCTGCAGGTTGGCTAATAGATCAATGTGGCTGGAAGGGCTATAGAAAAGCGGATGCTGGTTGCCATGCTTTACAAGCCTTGGTTTTGGTCAATTATGGAAAAGCCACAGGGCAAGAAATCATTGATCTTTCCAACCAAATCATAGTTTCTATTCAAAATAAATTTGGGATTGATCTTGAAAGAGAAGTGAATATTTTTTAAAGGTCAATCAATTCAAACTTTCAAAATTCATGTAATTGCACCGTTTTTCTATTCTAACAAAGGGTAAAAAAAAGGCCCCGCTTTTAGCAGGGCCTTTCTTTAGTATTAGTGCTAATCTTATTGTTGTACTTTAAATTCAACCCTTCTATTGGCTTTTCTTCCTTCAAGGGTTTTGTTATCTGCAACTGGCTTTTTGCTACCATATCCAACTACTGTCAAACGGTCTTTTTCAATTCCTTTAGAAACAATATAGTTCTTAACAGAAGTTGCACGTTTCACAGACAATGGATCGTTGATTTTATCAGTTCCGGTGCTAGAAGCGTGTCCTTCAATAGACAAT
>CAMFKK010000469.1 GCA_945957225.1 uncultured Sphingobacteriia bacterium
ACACTCGACTAGTCGTCGGCAGCGTCAGATGTGTATAAGAGACAGCAACCTGGGTTATCGTTTGACTTGATGCCCTTTAATTGGTAATCATTGTTTAAGCTTGGCTGACTCACTTTTACATTGGAATTGGTATACCATTCCTTATTATACCCCCATGAGAAATAGAATTCACCCTTGCGTTCCTTTTTGCTTTGAGCAACCAGGAATAGGGGCATTGCCATCAATACCAATAACAGAATCTTACCAAAGCTTTTCATAACCTTTATTTTCAGCCGCAAAGGTACAAATAGCGCATGGCTATTCCATGAAATACTAATCCAAAATAGGGCTTAACCATCTTTCTGCCGTTGCTAGGTCCATTTTTTTACGCTTGGCATAGTCTTCTAATTGGTCTCTTTGAATCTTGCCAATTCCAAAATATTGACTCTGTGGGTTTGCAAAATACCAACCACAAACAGAAGAAGCTGGATACATGGCCAATGATTCGGTGAGTGAGATACCAATGGTTTCAGTGGCTTGTAATAAATGGAATAATTTGTATTTCTCTGTATGATCCGGACAAGCTGGATAGCCTGGTGCAGGCCTAATACCCAAGTATTGTTCTTTGATCAATTCTTCATTGGATAAATGTTCTTCGGTAGCATAACCCCAATATTCCTTACGCACTTTTAAGTGTAGGTATTCTGCAAAAGCTTCTGCTAATCTATCGGCCAATGCCTGCAAAATGATTTTGTTATAGTCATCATGGGCTGCTTCAAAAGCCTTGATATGAGATTCAATCCCGTGAATGGTTACGGCAAATGCACCAATATGGTCTTTTTTGTTAGCCGTTGCTGGCGCGATAAAATCTGCCAGAGATAGGTTGGGTTGGTCTGCTGCTTTTTGAATTTGTTGACGCAAGAAATTGAGTTCAACTGATTCCGTTGCTTTTACGCTAACATCATCTTCCTGAGAAGCGGCTTCCCAGAATCCAATACTACCTTTTGCTTCCAACCATTTTTCTGCAATGATCTTGTCAAGCATAGCATTGGCATCATTATATAGTTTGGTGGCTTCTGTTCCAATCACAGTATCAGTTAAGATAGCTGGAAAATTGCCATGCATTTCCCAAGCTATAAAGAAGGGCTTCCAATCTATATAAGCGCGCAATTCACTAATATCAACGCTTTCAAAAACCTTGGTCCCTGTAAAGCTTGGTGCTACCGGTTCAAAACTATTCCAATCAATAGCTGTCTTTTTCTTTTTGGCTTCTGAGTATGGTAGATAGTTCTTAGTAGTTTTTTTATTATCAAAAGCGGTTTTTAAATCTGCATATTCATTTTTCAGACCGGATAGGAAATCTTGTTTCTGTTCTTTGTTTAATAAAGAGCCAGCAACGGTTACGCTACGCGATGCATCCAATACATGCACCACTCCATGGTCAAATTCTGGCGCAATTTTTACGGCCGTATGCATTCTTGAAGTAGTTGCTCCGCCAATTAACAAAGGCTGCGTCATTCCTCGGCGTTTCATTTCCTTAGCAATATGTACCATCTCATCCAGAGAAGGCGTAATCAAACCACTAAGTCCAATAATATCTGCTTTTTCTCTTTGTGCAGCTTCCAGAATTTTATCTGCTGGAACCATGACACCAAGGTCAACTATATCATAGCCATTACAACCCAATACCACACCCACAATATTTTTCCCAATATCATGTACGTCTCCTTTTACAGTGGCCAATAAAATTTTGGCAGCACCTGCGCTCTCTTCATTCAAAGTGCCGGCAGCCAAATGGGCTTGTTTGCGTTCTTCTTTTTCTGCTTCAATAAAAGGTGTCAAAACGGCCACACTTTTCTTCATTACACGGGCACTTTTCACTACCTGTGGCAAGAACATTTTACCCGCACCAAACAAATCACCCACTACATTCATACCCGCCATCAATGGGCCTTCAATCACGTCTAAGGGCTTTGGATATTTTAGTCTTGCTTCTTCTGTATCTGCGTCAATATAATCTGTAATACCATTCACCAATGAATGCTTTAGTCTTTCTTCTACACTGGTATTACGCCATTTTTCATCCTTTACTTCTACCTTACCCTTGGCCTTTACGGTTTCAGCATGGGCAATGAGTTTTTCAGTGGCTTCATTATTGTCATTGTTCCTATTGAGGATCACGTCTTCACACAAGTCACGTAGGGTAGGTTCTATTTCATCATAAACCACTAGTTGTCCAGCATTTACAATCCCCATATCCATGCCTGCTTTAATGGCGTGCAATAAGAAGACACTATGAATGGCTTCACGCACATGGTCATTTCCACGGAAAGAGAATGAAACGTTAGAGACACCACCACTCACTTTGGTCAATGGCATCAATTGTTTGATTTCTCTGGTAGCTTCAATAAAATCTACTGCGTAATTATTATGCTCTTCAATACCTGTTGCAATAGCAAAAATATTGGGGTCAAAAATGATGTCCTGTGGATCAAAACCAACCTGCTCAGTCAGAATTTTATACGCCCTAAGACAGATGCTTACTTTTCTTTCTTTGGTATCGGCCTGGCCAATTTCATCAAAAGCCATGACAATAACTGCTGCACCAAAAGCCTTACAAATAAATGCCTGTTCTATGAATTTAGCTTCCCCTTCCTTCATAGAAATACTGTTCACAATACATTTTCCTTGAACGCATTTTAAACCCGCTTCAATGATCTCAAATTTTGAGCTATCAATCATGATGGGAATACGTGCAATATCTGGTTCAGATTGTACCAAGTTTAAGAATGTGGTCATAGCCTGAACACCTTCTAACAAAGCGTCATCCATATTCACGTCTAAAATC
>CAMFKK010000470.1 GCA_945957225.1 uncultured Sphingobacteriia bacterium
TGGGAATTTATCATGCAGCTACAAACCATGCTACTACCCTTATTTCAAAAAGTGAATCCATGGCAGTCAATTCTAGTATTGTTGTTAGCAATTTAGTCATCACACCTTTCAGTGCTGCCATTCAAGCTGCAGGCGTAACAGGCGTTCATATTGACCCAGTGTTTAACAACCCTTCTGGTAAGGCAAAGTATGTAAGATTATTCTTCAGTGATAATGGCAATGTAAATTCTAATAATTATTTAGCAGAAGTTAAAGTGCGGAGCAATGGCGCTGCTTCACAGATGAATGATTTTAATTTAACCACCAGTTTTCTTGAAAATCTTGGATTTAAAAAGGGCCAAACTATTTATGTAAAAGCCTACGGCGATAGTTTTTTGGCGGATGAATACACTGATCCAATTACTAATACTACAATCTTTCCCAGCCTGAGTACTAAACCTAGTGCTACCATGAATTTTGTTTTAGCTGGGAAATGATTGAAGTCAAAAGTCAAAAGTCAAAATTGAAAGAAAGGTTAAGGAAAAAAAAGAAAAATAAAATAGAAGTATAGAATAGAAGTATAAAATAGAAGTATAAAAAAAGCTGCCCCGAATTCAAATTGGGACAGCTTTTTTATTAACCTGTATCTAATAAAATTTACTACATTTTTATTTTAAATTTTCCCTTCTACTTTTTTTGACTTTTGAATTTTGACTTTTGAATTTTTATTGCCACCCCCCACCAAGCGCTCTATACAAACTAACTAGTGCATTCAACTTTTGTTGCATGAGCACAGACTCCTGTAATTCTGCATCAAATAAACTGTTTTCCTGGGTCAATACTTCTAAGTAAGAAGTATATCCAAAATCATATCTGGCTTTTGATAATTCCAAAGCTTTTCTTCCAGCATCTGCTTGGATTTTTCTATTGGCATATTCCTCTTCATAGGTTTTGTTAGCAATCAATGCATTGTTAACATCAGCAAAGGATGCCAATACGGTTTGTTCATACTGTATTTGAGCCTGTTGGGTTCTAATTCTTTCTACCTGAACACGTTTATAGTTTTGTCCAAATTGAAATATAGGACCAACCAAACCCGCAAATCCATTGGCTATAAACCCATTGCTTACTAATGATCCTAATTGAGGGCTTGCAAATCCAAGTAAACCTGTAAGAGAAAAAGAAGGATACCTAGAAGCTTCTGCTACCCCAATTTTTTCATACTGTGCATTTAGGGCTTTTTCAGAAGCCTTAATATCGGGTCTGCGCAGTAATAATTGAGAGGGAAGTCCCGCAGGAATACTTGGTGGCAAAACTTGACTGAATAATGTTGCTCCTCTAGAAACAGGACCAGGTGTTTTACCCATTAAGAGGTTAATGGCATTTTCTGTCTGCACAATTTGCCTACTGATATTGGGAATTAATGCCGCAGCTTGTGCTTCTAGTTGTACAGCCTGATAGCGGTCTAATTCAGAAATATACCCTTTCTCATAACGTTGCGTAATAATCTTGGTACTTTCTTTTCTTGAGGATAATGTTCTCTTTGCAATCAATAGACGATTATCTAAATCTCTCAATAAAAAATACAAACTTGCCGCTTCAGCAACTAGACTAACTTTTAAAGCGTTTTTATTTTCTTCAACCGCTAAAATCTGTGCTCTTGCAGAAGCAGTAGCCCCTCTGAGTTTACCCCATAAATCAATTTCCCAATTCAATACACCAGCCGCTTTAAATACCGCACTATTCAATCCCCCTCCTACCTTTAGAGCATCGGTTCCAGCCGTACCACCACCTGCTTGCAATTGGTAGTTAAAAGAAGGATATTGGTTAATTCTAATTATATCTGCTTGCATTTGTGCTTCCATTACCCTTGCACTTGCCAATTGTAAATTTCTATTACTATCTAAAGTGGTTTTGATAATGGTTTGTAAAGCCGTGTCTTTAAATAGGTCAAACCATTTGACCAATGGAATGGTATCCGCATTAGCATTCTCTGAAAATGCGGTTGGCGTTACAGTTTGTGGTTGCTCATATGCTTTTGTAACACGGCAACTTCCTAACAATAAAAGGGCACTCAGTGAGAATATGAATATTTGTTTTTTCATGTTAGTGCGTTGAATGATTGGTTACAGTTGCTGTTGCAACAGTTGCTTTTTTCTTTTTCTTTCCTTCAATCAATACAAAGAATGCTGGAATCAGGATTACCCCAACAATGGTAGCAACCAACATACCACTGAATACAGATGTTCCCATTACCCTTCTTGCTTCTGCTCCTGCTCCAGTTGCAGTCATCAAAGGAACTACTCCAAGTATAAAGGCAAAACTGGTCATTAGGATAGGTCTAAAACGCAATCTAGCTCCTTCAATAGCTGCTTCAAAAGGAGGCAGCCCCTCATTGTCCATTTTCATTTTGGCAAACTCTACAATCAGGATAGCGTTCTTGGCATTCAAGCCAATCAACATTACCAAACCAATTTGAGCAAACACGTTGTTCACATAGGTTGTGGCATATAGACCTCCAATAAACAATCCCAACAATGCACCCATAACAGCCCAAGGTGTTCCCAATAAAACACTGAAGGGTAGTTTCCAACTTTCATATTGTGCTGCCAAGATTAAGAATACAAATAAAAGCGCCATAATAAATACAGATGCACCCTTTCCTGCTGATTCCTTTTCTTGATAAGAAGTATTGCTCCAAGAATAGCCAATATCATTAGGCAACACTTTTTTAGCAACCCCCTCTAATACCTTTAATGCCATTTCAGAACTTACTCCAGGTGCTGGCACACCATTCAACTCTGCAGAACGATATATATTGAAGTGGTTGGTATAAGAA
>CAMFKK010000471.1 GCA_945957225.1 uncultured Sphingobacteriia bacterium
GCTGTGTACTAAGTATTGTTTTACAATTCTGCCATCAAACCTATTAATACCATTGGCAGTTCCCATCCACATAAATCCGGCAGCGTCTTGGCTCATGGTCAAAATGGCATTGCTACTCAAACCATTTTCAGTTGTTACATGACTAAATGAGGGGTTTTGTCCCTTTAACAAGGGGGGACAAATCATATAAAAACTGCCCAATAGGAAAAGCAAATAGAGACTATGGATTCTTTTTACAAGCATTCAGGGAGAAATGTGAATAAAAGTAGTGAATAGTTACACTGGGCTTTCTGCCAGTGGGGTGACTATCCTAAAATATTGGGGGTGTTTTTATGAATATTGGGATAATTCAAACCTATTTTAATCAATTATGGTCCTTTTTAAGATTTCACCCCTATTTAAAATGGAATCTCCCCCCTAACATTTTATGAGTCAGCTCAAATTTGAACTGTGATTTATTCTTGCTTTGGCAGGGGTAGGTCAAGTAATCAAATCAACCAAAAACGATTGTTTATGCGATTAGTCCTCCACATGGGGAAATCCTGTAGCATGATGCGAATCATGGCAGTATTTCTCTTACTATCAGTTATGCCAACACTGCTATTGGCCCAAAACCGGAAAATCAGTGGTACTGTTACAGATGAAAACGGAAAACCCGTTCCGGAAGTTTCCATTACTATTAAGAACAAGTCAAATGGTACCAAAACAGATGATGCTGGTAGGTTTACCATTGACGCTCAAACTGGTCAAACCTTAGTCATGAATTCTATTAACCATGAAGTAATAGAGCTAATGGTGGGTGAAGGTAATACCCTGAATGCTGCATTAAAAACCAAAGTGAATAACCTAAATGATGTAGTGGTTGTAGGTTATGCCACCCAGAAAAAAGTAAATATGACTGGTTCTGTGGCCACCATTTCTGCTAAACAGATTGAAGACAGGCCCGTAACCAATCTTTCTTCTTCCCTTGCGGGTTTAAGTTCTGGAGTATATGTAAGACAAGGCTCTGGTCAACCCGGTTCAGATGGGGCTAGTATCCTTATCAGGGGTACTGGAACACTTAGTAGTAATGCTCCACTGGTAATAATTGATGGAATTATTGGTAGCATGGATGCGGTTAACCCGCTGGATGTTGAAACCATTTCTGTTTTAAAAGACGCGGCATCTGCAAGTATCTATGGTAGTTTAGCGGCCAACGGTGTTATCTTGATTACAACCAAAAAAGGACAACGTAATAAAACTACTGTTACATATAATGGGATTTTTTCTACTACCAATCCCATGAATATGCCCAAATACAATTCTAATTATTCTAGACATATGCAAATGATTAATGAAGGAACTACCAATATTGGACAGCCTTCTATTTTTGCAGCTTCTACTATTAGAGCATGGGATTCTACAAGTTTAATACCTGATCAATTAAATGCCATTGGCGTACCCAATAGCATTGCCTATCCAAACACAGACTGGGGTGATGCTTTATTTGATAACAAAGTGGTACAAAACCATAATATCAGTATTAATGGCGGTAGCGATAAAGTAAATTACTTACTATCTGTTGGCTATTTAGACAACAAAGGGGTTATGCAGAATACAGGAACTAAGCGTTATCAAATTAGGGCAAACCTTGATGCAAGAGTTGCTAAGTGGTTAACCATGGGTACCCAAACCTTTGCTAGTACCCAAACCTATGATATGGGTAATACCGCATCGGCATTTAACTTTCTGGGACAAACTACACCAGGTGTAGTTCCTTCTTATAATGGCAGATATGGCTTCCCTCATGCGCAAGAAGAATCTTCAACTGCTAATGCTATTTTGGCTTTCTTAAATAACACTGGCGGAAGCAATGCTCAGAGCCGATTCAATACCACGCTATATGCCATTTTAAATTTGTATAAAGGGTTGACACTAGAATCTAGATTCAACTATCAGATTCGCTTTGGTGAAAACAATAGCCATTCTGTTCCTCAAGAAAGATGGAATTTTGCAACCAATGAAGTGAAAACCTTTCCTGGAGACCCTTCCACTTTTTCTACTTTTTACTCATTTGATAAAGCCACACAAACTACTATTGACAACGTGTTGCGTTATACCACTAAAATTGGTTCTGATCATGACTTTAGTGCTTTGGCTGGTTATAACCAAATGTATAGTAACTCTTA
This sequence comes from uncultured Sphingobacteriia bacterium, assembly GCA_945957225.1. Taxonomy (GTDB): domain Bacteria; phylum Bacteroidota; class Bacteroidia; order Chitinophagales; family Chitinophagaceae; genus Sediminibacterium. The sequence continues at coordinate 2,169 of CAMFKK010000471.1, forward strand.
TAATTTTAATGCAACCAAACAAGGTTTAATTGATTATAGTATTACTACACTTGGATCTGCTTTGTTGCCAACCACAACAAATGGAGGGGAATCAGATTATGCTATGCGTTCTTGGTTTGGCAGAGTGAACTATGCATTTAAAAACAAGTATTTACTAGAAGCCAACATGCGTTATGATGGTTCGTCAAGATTCTCTCCCAATACAAGATGGGGTTTGTTTCCTTCTGTTTCTGCAGGATGGAGAATCATTGATGAGAAATTTATGGAAGGCACCAAGTCTTGGTTGAGTAATTTAAAAATTCGTGGATCTTGGGGTAAATTAGGAAATAATGCTTCTGGTGTTTATGACTGGCAGTCTACCTACTCTACAAGATTATATTCGTTTAATAATGTACAATCTTCTGGATTGGCAGTTGGTAGAATTGCTAACCCAGAATTACAATGGGAAACCACTACCACTACAAACTTTGGTTTGGATGGAGCTTTACTTAATAACAAACTCTTTTTTGAATTTGATTTGTATCAGCGCTTAACAGATGGAATTCTTTCAACAGTGCCTGTTCCACTCACTGTTGGTACTGCTTCTTCCCCAATTGTAAATGCAGCTGAAGTAAAGAATAATGGATATGAAATAACAGTTGGATAT
>CAMFKK010000472.1 GCA_945957225.1 uncultured Sphingobacteriia bacterium
TCCAAGAAGCTTCCATTTTCTATATATCTAGAGTTATCTAAAATTCCTGGTCCAATAAAATTTTTATGTGTAAAAAATACACAACTTTGTAATAATGTGTTAATTTCACACATTAATAACGCAAACGATTGCTGTTATCTCATTGAATCATGCAAACGTTTGCAACTTCAACGCCATTATGAAAAGACTTGGTTTAATACTAGTGTTTTTCTCTTTTGCTTTCAGCAGTGCTGCGCAACTGCTGACAAGTCTCCCTGAATTTATTCTTGAATCATCTAACAACATAGAGATTACAGCGGATGCCAATTATGGTAATAAGGGCATTAAAGATTATTCAAGTACTGCTGATGTTTATGTGCATATTGGTTGCATCACTAGTTTAAGTACTAGCAGTACCGATTGGAAATATTCCAAATTCACTTGGGGTGCTACCACTGCAGCAGCACAGGCAAGCTATTTGGGAAATAACAAATGGAAATATACCATCACAGGCGGACTGCGCAGTTTTTTTGGTATTTCAAATGCCAATGAAAAGATTCTGAAAATTGCCATTCTATTTAGGTCGGGTTCTGGTAGTATTAAATTGGCTAACGCCGATGGTTCTGATATGTATATACCTGTTTATGAAGCAGGAAATAATGTAAGGATTACCGATCCATTTAAACAACCATTATATACACCAGCTGCTGAACCCATTAGTAAAACAGTGGGACAAACCATTGCCATCACTGCCAAGAGTAGCAATGCTGCAGATTTGAAATTGTATTTTAATGGAACACAGGTTGCAACCCAAACAGCTGCTACTACTATTAGCAATACACCTACTATTAGTGTTAGTGGTAATCAAGTAGTCATTGCTGAATCAGTCATTGGCAATAGCACGGTTAGAGATACCATTAATTTTTTTGTGGCCAACACAACCGTAGTTGCACCATTACCTGCTGGTGTAAAACAAGGCATCAATTATGAATCAGGCGATACCTCTGTGACACTTGTTTTTTATGCGCCATTAAAAACAAGGGTTTCTGTTGTGGGTGATTTTAATAACTGGACAGAAGATAGCAAATACCAAATGAATCAAACCCCGGATGGAAATAGCTACTGGCTAAGAATAACCGGTTTGACAAAGGGAACTGAATACGCTTACCAATTTATAGTAGATGGCAGTTTAAAAATTGCTGATTACAATACCGAGAAAATTTTGGATCCATCTAATGATCCATTTATTAGTAGTACTACTTATCCCAATCTCAAAGCCTATCCCACAGGAAAGACAACAGGCATAGTGAGTATTTTACAAACTGGCAAGACTGCTTATAATTGGCAGGTAACCAGTTTTAAAAGACCCGATAAACGAAATTTGATTATATATGAAATGCTGGTGCGCGATTTTGTTGCTACCCAAAATTTCCAAACGGTAAAAGATACCCTTAGTTACCTGAAAAGATTGGGGGTGAATGCCATTGAGGTAATGCCTTTTAATGAATTTGAAGGAAATAATAGTTGGGGGTATAATCCAAGTTTTTATTTTGCACCAGACAAAGCATATGGCAATGAAACAGTCCTACGTCAATTTATAGATGAGTGTCATAAACAAGGCATTGCCGTAATCATGGATATGGTGCTGAACCATTCCTTTGGTCAGTCACCCATGGTACAATTGTATTGGGATGCAGCCAATAATAGACCAGCCACTAATAGCCCTTGGTTTAATCCAGTTGCCAAACACCCATTTAATGTTGGATACGATTTTAACCACGAGTCTCAAGCTACCAAAGACTTTACAGATAGGGTTATGGAACACTGGATTACCCAGTATAAAATTGATGGATTCCGTTGGGATCTGTCTAAAGGATTTACACAGGTAGACAATCTTAATAATGTAAACGCTTGGGGTAATTATGACGCAAGCAGGGTAGCTATTTGGAAGCGGATTTATGACAAACTCCAAACTTATTCTACAGATGCATATTGTATTTTAGAACATTTTGCTGCCAACCAAGAAGAGATTGAATTGTCTAATTATGGCATGCTTTTATGGGGTAATGCCAATTACCAATTTAACCAATCCACTATGGGCTATAGCTCAGGTTCAGATTTTCAGAATGCCATTTTTAATAGTAGTGCAAAGGGTTGGTCAAAGCCACATTTAGTGGCATATATGGAAAGTCATGACGAAGAAAGGTTGAATTATAAGAATATCAATTTTGGTAATAGTTCTGGTGCTTATAATGTGAAAGATCCAGTCACAGCTTTAAAAAGAAATGAAATGGCTGCTGCTTTTTGGGCCATGATTCCTGGCCCAAAAATGATCTGGCAATTTGGTGAACTAGGCTATGATTTTTCTATCAATACTTGTAGCGATGGTGTTACAGTAGACGCTAATAACTGTAGATTGAGTACTAAGCCTATTAAATGGGACTACTATAATGTAACAGGAAGAAGGGCTTTGTTTGAAGTATACAAGCAATTATTGGCATTGAAGAAAACCCCTAATTATTTTACCACATTTACCACCAGTAATGTTACCTATGATTTAGGTGGAAATACCAAGTGGTTAAAACTGGTAACAGATAGTTTGAACGTTGTGGTAGTTGGAAATTTTGACGTTGTAGCCAATACGGTAAATTTGGCATTCCCCAATGCAGGTACTTGGTATAGTTATCTTACAGGTACAAGTAGAACGGCTTCTGGATCTACTGAGACCATTAATTTACAACCAGGTGAATACTACGTGTATACTAATAAAGATGTTCGTAACACGGTTTCCACTGCTTTGTTTACTCCTTTGGTTCCAAGTGTTGACA
>CAMFKK010000473.1 GCA_945957225.1 uncultured Sphingobacteriia bacterium
TAGACGAAAGAGCGAGAGAATTGTATTGGGAAGGATTCCGTAGAACTGACTTAGTTCGTTTTGGAAAATTTGTAGAGAGCGGTTATCTCTGGCCTTGGAAAGGTGGTGTTAAAGATGGTACATCTGTTGGCGATTTCCGTAAATTATACCCAATTCCTTCTTCAGATGTTTCATCAAATGTTAATCTGAAACAAAACCCAGGATATTAATAGAACAACTAACAAAAAAATTAAATCATAAATTATGAAAACAATACTCTCAAAGCTGTTTTTCATATGCGCAACAGCCACCCTATTTGTTGCCTGTACAAAAGACGAAGCAAGGGAATCTTTTCTGGGTGGTAAGGAGCCGGTATTAACTGCCAGTGCTACCACCAGCATTCCATTGGCTTTTGTTGACAAGGATAAAAATGCCGTTACTTTTAACTGGACCAATCCTAATTATCAGTTTGCTTCTGGTGTTAGTTCACAAGACGTAACCTATACCATGGAAATTGATGTTACAGGAAATAATTTTACTGGAGCAGGAAAACAAACTGTGTCTATTGCAAAAGATCTTTCTGTATCATTTACACAGAGCGTATTCAATGACTATTTGTTAAACCAATTGCAATTGGCTCCAGGTGTAACTAAGAGCATTGACGTTCGCGTTACTGCCTCATTGTCTTCTGCGGTTTCTAAATTGGTTTCCAATACCATGAAGTTCAATGTAACGCCTTATGCAATTCCTCCAAAAGTAACACCTCCTACCTCTGGGGAATTGTATATTACAGGAAGTGCTTTGGCCAGTGACTGGACCAATAGTCCACCAGCCAACCAAAAATTCACCAAGATAAGTGCAACCTTATTTGAATTGACTGTTGCATTAAAAGGTGGTAATTCCTATACCTTCCTGTCTACTTTTGGATCTTGGAATGACAAATACAGTATTGCTATCAAGAACAATCCTGATGCAGTAAATGGTGGAGACTTCCAGTGGCAAGGTGAAGACATTTTGGCGCCGGCTGTTAGTGGGACCTACAAAATTACGGTAGACTTCCAGAGGGGTAAATTCACAGTAACCAAACAATAATGTTCCAGCCCCAATCAATAAACCAATAAAAAAAAGATCATGAAAAAAATATTCAAACTACTTTTTGTTGCAGCTAGCATCGTTGTTCTTGGTGCTTCCTGTGAGAAGGTTGGAACATTGCCGGTGTATGCACCTGCAGCGGGTGGTGCGGTGTTAACAGCTTCAACACCAACCATTGCAGCCATACCAGCCGATTCCAATAAAACTGGAATTGTGTTTACCTGGACAAGGCCTGCTTATTCTGTAGATAGTACCAACCAGAAATTCATCATTGAACTGTCTCCTTCTACCAGCAATTTTGGAACAAAGGCCAGCAAAACAATTGTGACTTCTTTGACTACTTCTTTTACCAACAAAGACATCAATCTGATTGCTCGCTCATGGGGATTTGAATTCAACAAAACCTATGATGTAGACGTCCGCATTATTTCTTCTTTCTTAAACAACAATGAGCAATTGAGCTCTAATGTTGTTAAGTTGAAAGTAACTCCTTATGTGGTTCCTCCTAAAGTAACCCTTCCTAGTTCTAAGGAATTATACTTAGTAGGTAGTGCCACTGCTGGTGGATGGGGAAACCCTGTTCCAGATAGGGCTCAGAAATTCAACCGTTTGGATTCTGTTACCTACCAAGGAACTTTCTACTTGAATGGAAATGGAGAATACTTAATGCTTCCTGTAAATGGAGATTGGACCAACAAATATTCAGTAGCAAGTAGTGCAACACCAGGTTTAAATGCCGGTGGTTCATTTGGTTACAATTTGAGCAGTAATTTCCCTGGCCCAGCTAAATCTGGTACGTATACCATTACGGCTGATTTCCAAAATGGACTATTTACTGTTGTAAAACTGAGTGAGTATGGTTTGCTTTGGGTTCCTGGTGATTACCAAGGATGGAATCCTGCTACTGCTCCTCAATTGGGATCTCCTAAAGCGGATGGTGTATTTGAAGGATATATCAATTTCCCTGCAGGTGGAACATTTGAATTCAAATTGAATAAGACTGCAGACTGGAGCAATTCATTGGGTGATGCAGGTAGTGGCGGATTGAGTGGAAGCGGCGGCAACCTAAAAGTGCCCGGTGCTGGATACTATAAAATCAACGCTAATACGGTTACCAATAAATGGTCAGCTACCAAAACTACTTGGGGATTAATTGGAAGTTTTGCGCCAAGCAATTGGGGTTCTGATGTGAACATGACTTATGACGCAGGATCTAATTCATGGTCTGGAATCATTACACTTACTGCTACAGACGAATTCAAATTCAGGGCCAATGGTGCTTGGGATCTGAACTATGGTGATAAGGGTGCTGATGGTAGTTTAGAAGAAGGTGGTGATAATATTAAAGGTTATGCTGCAGGAAAATACAAAGTGACTTTGTTCCTGAACAATACCAATTACTATACTTATAAGGTGGAAAAACAATAGTCTTTTCTTCCTAATTCTAAAGGCGCTTCCTAAACGAAGCGCCTTTTTTTATCTACCCCAATAAGCCGGTTTGGCCATTAAGTTTTAAACATTGCTTACATTGCATTGAAACCACGATTATGCTATACTCGATGACAGGTTACGGAAGGTCTGAACAGACCGTTAATGGAAAGACTTTTTTAGTAGAAGTCCGCTCTTTAAATGGCAAACAGTTTGACCTCCGCTTGAATATCCCATCCTTGTTAAAACCTTTTGAATTTGAGGTGAGAAATATCTTGAGTGAGGGCCTGATGCGGGGTAGTGT
>CAMFKK010000474.1 GCA_945957225.1 uncultured Sphingobacteriia bacterium
GGTGCCGATATCTCTGCCCTTCCTTTAGAAACATGCGAAACTATGAATGATGCCTGGGGCTATAATATTACAGATAGAAATTTTAAATCTACCAAACAATTGATACATTATATGGTCAATGCGGCTGGAAGGAATGCCAATTTCTTATTGAATGTTGGACCAAAACCAACGGGAAAAATTCAACAAGAATTTGTTGATACGCTAGCTAAAATGGGGGAGTGGATGAAGCTGAATGGAAAAACAGTTCTTGGCACTCGTGGCAATTTTGTGCATGCACAAGATTGGGGAGTAGTAACAGGAAATAGTCAAAACAAATTTGTCCATATTTTGGATAAAAAAGACAATAACAATTTTGTATTTATTCCAAAGTATACTGAAAAAGTAACCAAGGCAAGTCTATATGGAAAAGGAACTACAGTTGCTTTTAAACAGTTGCCTGAAGGTTTATTTATTTACTTAGACGGAATTAAATTAGATGCAATTGACACTATTATCCAATTGAATTAATAACAAAATTCGAATAAAAGCAAAGCAGCAATCTATGAAATTGATCAGATTTGGTGATCCAGGAAAAGAAAAACCAGGGATTCACAAAGACGGAAAAAATTATGATGTATCAGGATTTATTAAAGACTATGATGAGTTCTTTTTTGAACATGGAGGTTTACCACATTTGGCATGGATGTTAGAACAACATCATACAGTTTTACCTGAAATACCGTCGGGTATTCGTTTGGGTTGTCCTGTAGCAAGACCTTCTAAAATTGTTTGTATTGGATTAAACTATGCCAAGCACGCCAAAGAAACTGGAGCAGTTATTCCTACAGAGCCCATCTTATTTTTCAAGTCTACTACTGCTGTGGTAGGCCCCAATGACGCTATTATGATTCCTAGAGATTCTGTGAAAACTGATTGGGAAGTAGAATTGGCAGTAGTCATTGAAAAGAAAGCAAGTTATGTTTCCGAGGCTAATGCCATGGATTATGTTGCAGGATATTGCTTACATAATGACGTGAGTGAAAGGGAATTTCAGCTTGAAAGAGGTGGAACTTGGGACAAGGGTAAGGGTTGTGATACATTTGCTCCATTAGGTCCATGGTTGGTTTCTAAAGATGAAATAAAAGATCCACATAAGCTTCGTTTGTGGTTGTCATTAAATGGTAAAGTTGTACAAGACAGCAATACCGATGACCTTATATTTAATGTGCCACAATTAATTGCATATATCAGCAAGTTTATGACTCTATTGCCTGGTGATATCATTTCTACTGGTACACCCGCAGGTGTGGGGCTTGGTATGAATCCTCCTACCTACCTGAAACCAGGTGATATCATAGAATTGGGGATAGATGGATTAGGCGTTTCTAAACAATCAGTAGTTGCATTTCAACAACCATAGTGTATGAAAGTAGATGCGCACCAACATTTTTGGAAATATGATCCAGCTGTTCATGAATGGATTGATGATAGCATGAAAGTAATTAGAAAAGACTTTTTACCTGCTGATTTAAAACCATTACTAGATCAAGTTGGAATAGATGCTTGTGTGGCTGTTCAAGCGGATCAAACAGAAAAGGAAACGGAATTTTTGTTAGGGTTGGCTAAGGAAAATTCCTGGATCAAGGCTGTAATTGGTTGGACAGATTTGCGTTCAAGTCATATAGAAGAGCAACTGCAACACTATCAAGAAAACAAAATTTTAAAGGGATTCAGACATGTATTACAGGGTGAAGCACCTGAATTCATGTTGCAGCCCAGTTTTCTAAATGGAATTGGTTTATTAGAAAAATATGGGTTTACCTATGATATTTTGATTTTCCCTAAACATTTAGATGCGGCTTTGGAATTGGTAAAACAGTTTCCAAATCAGCCCTTTGTTTTGGACCATTTAGCAAAACCATTTATTAAAGATGGCTTATTGGATGGTTGGCAGCAAGGGATCAAAAAATTAGCCCAGTATCCTAATTTGTCCTGTAAAGTAAGCGGCATGGTAACTGAAGCAGATTGGGTTAATTGGAAGCCAAATCATTTTACACCATACTTAGATGTGTTGGTAGAAGCTTTTGGTACCAATCGGTTGCTGTATGGTTCAGATTGGCCTGTATGCCAATTGGCAGCAAACTATTACCAACAATTTGATATTCCTAAAAATTATTTCAAACAATTTTCAACTACAGAACAAGCTGAAATTTTTGGTAATAATGCAACAAAATTTTATCATTTATAATTAATAAAAAATGGATTTGCAATTAAAAGATAAAGTGATTTTGGTTTCAGGTGGTGCCAAAGGTATTGGTGCTGGAATTGTAAGGGTATTGGCTAATGAAGGTGCTATTCCTGTGATTGTAGGTCACAATGAACAAGACAATTTAAAAATGGTAGAAGAGCTAGAAACATCTGGCGGAAAAGCTTGGCAGGTCTATGCAGAGCTTTCAAATCCTGAGACTGCTGAAGGAGTAGTGAAAGCTATCTTAGACAAATACCATCGCTTAGACGGATTGGTTAACAATGCGGGTGTAAATGACGGTGTTGGATTGGAGAAAGGGAATTACGAACGCTTTATGCAAAGCTTACACAAGAACTTGATTCACTATTATATGTTGGCTCATCATGCATTGCCATCCTTGATTGCCGCAAAAGGAAGCATAGTCAATATCACTTCAAAGACAGCGGAAACTGGACAAGGAAATACATCGGCTTATGCCGCTGCAAATGGTGGCAGAAATGCGCTCACTAGAGAATGGGCGGTTGAATTATTAAAATATGGCATTAGGGTAAATGCGGTAGTAGTGGCTGAAA
>CAMFKK010000475.1 GCA_945957225.1 uncultured Sphingobacteriia bacterium
TTTTTCACTAAAGACCGAACCATCACTTAAAAGCAATTCTACTGAGAGTTGGTCTTCTAAAATCTTATGTGATTTCCCAGCTTTTCTTTTGGCAAACATCAAATACTCATCTTCTGTAATTGAAAAGCGAACACGCATTTTACCAATAGATGAAACTGTGTTCAAAGGACCTCCAGTATTTAATTTTCCAATATAATCACCAACCAATACTTTAGATATACCAATAACCCCGGTAATGGGTGAAGTAATTCTAGTGTATTCCAATTCAATCTTACTATTACGTAGTGCAGCTGAGGCTGCGTCTACCTGAGAAATAGAGGCTTCATAATTAGCTTTTGCAGCATCTAAATCTCTCTGACTAAGCGCATGCATGGCAGTAAGGGGTTGTACCCTATCTAATTCAGCCTTATTTTTCACTTTAGCAGTATTGGCTTGTGCAAGGTTGGCCTGTGCTTGGTCAATTTTATTTTTTATGGGTAGGTCATCAATGGTATAGAGTAATTGCCCCTTCTGCACCATATCTCCTTCTTTAAAATGAATGCCTGTTATCCAACCTTCCACCCTTGATTGAATTTGAATATCTTCTTGCCCAAAGGTTTCGCCTACATACTCTGAGTAAAATGGAATGGTTTGTTGACCAACTGTTACCACATTCACTTCTGGATTAAGCGCTGCTGGTGCCTCTGTTTTGTTTTTACAAGATGTTACTAAAAAGAGTGTTAGGGTTCCGGCCAAAAAGACCGATGGGATTGATTTCATATTTGACTGGTTGATAGGATTGGTTGAATAGTCAAGCTCTAAAATAGCGTAAAAGCCTGTAATATGTTACGCTTATATTGAAAGCCGCTGAAAAATTTGTTTTGAATGCTTAAATTAGAACAAAGCCATGCACAAAAAGCAAAAAAACCGGTGAAGGATTTTTCACCGGTTAAACATTAAATGCCCTTAATTAAGACTGTATATACGTCTGTAATTGAGAGATAGTCTCTTGTTGATTGAGAATGGTTTCCGTAACCACATCATTAATTGAAATAATGCCAACTAATTTGTTGGATTCATAAACAGGTAAGTAACGAATATGCTTGGCACTCATCAATTGCATACATTTTTCAACAGAATCTTGGGGAGCTACCGGAGGAAAATCGGTGGTCATGATTTCCCCAACAGGAGTTTCGCTGGAATGTCTTCCCTTTAAAATTACTTTACGGGAATAGTCTCTTTCCGTGATTATGCCCAAAAATTTGTCAGCTTCCATGACCACCAAGGAGCCAATATTTTGTTCCGCCATCAATTCAAGTGCTTTAATCACGGTAAGATCTGGGGAAACAGCACTTACCTTATTCCCTTTTCTTTTTAGAATATCGCTTACTTTTCTCATATAGACAATTTGAGTGTTTAATTTAATCAATCTTAGGCATTATTGCAACTAAACTTTTTGCCAACCTGGTACTAAATGTTGTGCAAATTGGTAAGAAATCTAGTTTCCTTCTAAAACATTTATCATTATTTAAGGAAAGAATAATTTGTATAAATTGGGAAAGACATTTGCTATAAGTAAATTGAAGTCAAAATAAAGAATGCCATGAAAAAAATCTTACTTGCCCTGACAGCCTTTGTATGTATGATAGGCCTGAGTGTTGCTCAAACAAAAAAAGACGCAAAAGCGGCGCCTGCCAAAGTTGAAAAAGCAGCACCTGCTGCTAAAGCTGCTTCGGCTGCTCCTGCAGCTAATGCTGGCACTCCAACCAAAAAAGACGGCACTCCAGACATGCGTTATAAAGAAAATAAAGCCGCTGCTAAACCTGCTGGACCAACCAAAAAAGACGGTACACCAGATATGCGTTATAAGGAGAACAAAGCTCCTGCAGCACCTAAGAAAAAAGGATAATCCAATACTTCAGTAAAACGGCCTCCATTGAGGCCGTTTCTTTATGCATTTTCGCTAATAGTTTTGGCTGCTATAAAACCTGAAGTCCAAGCATTTTGAAAATTAAAGCCACCTGTAACTCCGTCAATATCCATTACCTCGCCTGCAAAAAATAGATTGGGGACTTTTTTGCTCATCATGGTATTGGGGTCAATTTCTGATAATTTAATTCCCCCACAGGTAACAAACTCTTCTTTAAAACCTGTCTTGCCATTCACCTGAAAGCTATGACCCGTGAGTAATTGAATTAATTTGTTTTGGTCTTTTGAAGCAAGATCAGCCCAACGGTTTTCAGGATTGATACCCGCTGTTTCAAGCAGAAATACCCAAATTCTTGAAGGCAGGCCAAAGGGATTGCGGTTGACTAATTTTTGTGCTGACAAAGCTGTTCTAATCTCTTGCCATGCTTCACGCAAACTATTTTCATGATAGTCTGGTACCCAATTTACGGTAATCTGATATTGATAAGCAGCATCCGCCAATTGTCTTGCCCCCCAGGCTGAAAGTTTCAAGACCACAGGTCCACTTAGTCCCCAATGGGTAATCAATAAAGGTCCAACTTCCATCAATTTGGTTCCGTTGATTTTCACTTGCGCCCTATCTACGGCTACTCCCATCAGTGCGGTAATAGGATGTTTGGGTAAGTTAAAAGTAAATAAAGAAGGTACGGGGCTTTCAATCTGATGTCCCAAATCTGTTAGCCACTCAAACATAGCAGCTTTAGGGTAACCTCCTGTAGCTACACAGAGAAATTGACACTGAAAGGTTTTACCATTTGTAGTTAAGATTTGAAAACCATCAACTGTTTTAATGGCTTCCACTTCTGTTTGCAAAAGAACTTTTACATGGTATTTATCAGCTTCCTGCA
>CAMFKK010000476.1 GCA_945957225.1 uncultured Sphingobacteriia bacterium
GTATTATCACCAGTGATGCCGCCGCTTTCTTCCGTTTTTTGTTTTGCCTTATCATTGGTAGTAAGGTCTCCTGAAATTTTGGTCCAACTTCTACCCTCGTCTTTGGATTGATAGAGGTATTGATTGGCCATATACAAATTGAAAACGGGTTTCCCATTTGCATTTTTTTTATTAGATGCACCTATAACAATGGGCGTATTCCAATTGAATCTATGTTCTTCATCACCCGCCTGCTTTTGTGGCTTAATGGAACTTGCTAAACCCGTTGTTAAGTCTATTCTATTAGCATTACCTCCCTGTGACTCAGCAAATATAATTTTAGTATTTATAGGACTTGGTTGAACCCAAAAACCATCTCCCCCGTTCAAATCAAACCAATTGGCACTGCTCACACCGCCTGCAGACGAATTGGCTGCCATCCATGAACCATTATCTTGTAATCCACCATAAACATGGTAAACAGGCTCATTATCCGTACTTACATGATAAAACTGACCAACGGGTAGGTTATTGAGAAATTGCCAAGAAACCCCTTTATTCTGGCTAATATAAACCCCTCCATCTGTTCCCAAATACATTTGATCTGTATTAACAGGATTAATCCAAAGTGCATGATGATCTGCATGTGGCGCTACACCACCAATTATAGTATTGGACCATGAATATCCCCCGTCATTTGAATAGGCAAAATCAAAAGCAGGTCTATATACACGTTTGGGATTTTTAGGGTCAAAAACCAATGTGCTAAAATAAAATGGTCTTGCCGTAATATTTTCAGTTGCTGCCAATTTCTCCCAACTACTACCCTCGTCTTTTGACAAGTATAGTCCAGGTATTTTAGCTTCTACAATGGCTAATACATCGGAAGGTTTTGATGGATTAATACTCAATACAATCCTTCCTAAATTTCCTTCTGGCAATCCTTTGGTAATTTTAGTCCAAGTTTCTCCCCCATCCATGGATTTAAACATGCCACTTCCTGGACCACCAGATTCAAATGCAAATGGCTTTCTTCTAAATTGCCAAAAACTAGCAAGTATAATTTTGGGATTGGCAGGATGAATGGCTATATCTGCACAACCTGTTTCATCATTTACATATAAGACTTTTTTCCATGTCTTACCAGCATCTATTGATTTATACAATCCACGATGGGTACTGCTACTCCAAAGTGGACCCGGTGCTGATACATAAATTGTTTTGCTATCATTGGGATCAATCAAAACCTTACTAATATGTTCGGTACTATCAAGACCAATTCTTTGCCAGTTTGCCCCACCATCCGTGGTTTTAAACAGACCATCACCAATGGAGACACTATTACGCATATTACTTTCACCAGTTCCAACATATAGCGTTCTTGGATTGTTTTTATCAATAGCGATGGCTCCAATACTTTGGTTGTATTTGTCAAAAACTGGACTAAAAGAAACCCCGCCATTTTGACTTTTCCAAATTCCTCCTCCAGCGGTACCAACATACAAATTCAGCTGGTCGCTAGCCACTATTCCTTCAATAGCAGTAATCCTACCACTCATGGTTGATGGGCCTAAGGCTCTTGCCGATAGGGTTTGAAAATAAGAAGAATTTAAATTGGTTTGGCTAGAGGCTGTGCATACTAATAAGCAAAGAAAATAGCCAGAGGCGATAATTTTTTTCATCAGGATAATATTAAAAAGGCTTACCCATCCAAGGACGGGTAAGCCTTTTATGAAAAAATGATATTAATTATTGGTAAATAACTTTTCGTCAACAGTTGGGTTTACTGTTACTTTTTTAGTAGCCATGATCATTTGGCCTTGATCAACTTTAAAAGGCACTTTGATACCGCCATCTACTGTTTGATAATCCAAGCTTTTAACTGCCATTTTAATTTCCTGACCCTGTTGCTTTACAACAGTTTCTTGTTTGTAAACAAGAAAAGTTTTAGTATCAATAAAATAAGTGGATTCATTTTTATTCTTAGTTGTCAACTTAATTTTATAATACTCATTCCCATCTTCTTCATCCTTTCCTAATGATTCAATGGTAGATCCCTTTTCTTTATAATCAATAAAAGGACTTTGAATATCCAAATCGTCCACCTTTGTTTTTAATTCATCTTCAGTTAATGGTTGAAGGGTTGCTTTACCAGCCATTGGATTTTGACTCCAACCCTTTGTTGGGGTGGTAATTTCAATGAAAACATTTCCTTGAAATTCACCTTGAAAACGACTTCCCTTCATGTGCACTGCATTCACAGTATATGGAATTTCTAAGCCTTGAACTTGAATGGCACCATCCACTTTCATAGACTGTACTTTTTTCCAGTTGTCCTTTCCGCCAATGGCAGCAATATATTTGTCTACAATTTCATCGGCTGTTTGAGCTTGAACTTGAAAATTAGCTCCAATTAAAGAAGCCACTAGTAGAAAAGGGATAAATAGTTTTTTCATGAGTTTTTATTTGATTTTTGTATAAGTATTATACCTAACGATATTATTACAGCTAAATCAAAAAAAGGTTGGATTTATTAGGAATGGTATTTAATCAGTAAGATTGGCAATAGGGAATTGCCTAAGGATTTAGAAAGTTTCACCAATATTGAGATAATAAGTCTGGTAACCCTTGCTAAAAGCATAATCCAATACAATATTGGTCCTTGAAAACTTATTTAGTTTTAATCGAATACCGCCCCCAGCTGCAGCATTCCACCTTGCAAAATTGCTGGTCTTAAAATCAGAAAAGGATGAAATATTGGCGAATAGAACAAATCCTAATAAGCCATTTCGGGTAATATCCCTCCTATATTC
>CAMFKK010000477.1 GCA_945957225.1 uncultured Sphingobacteriia bacterium
CCCCTATACAACTGGCCATGGCTTTTCCTCATTTCAATTGTTGGTTCTATCCTTGGAACTTATGCTGCTCCTCCAACTGATGCTGAAACTTTAGAATCATTTTATAAAACAGTAAGACCATGGGGTTTTTGGAAACCTATTCAAGATGCTGTAATGGCTAAAGACCCTGGGTTTAAACCTAACGATAGATTTAAATTAGACATGTTTAATGTAGTGCTGGGGATTATAGCACAACTATGCTTAACCATACTTCCCATGTATTTTGTTTTGGGTATGCATCAACCACTATGGGTTTGTCTTTTGGTTTTACTCTTGATTGCTTTAGTTCTGAAAAGAACTTGGTGGAATAAATTGGAAGATTAATCCTATTGAAAAATAATTATAAGCTGTCTTATGAATTCAATATTTAACCAAAGAAAAGAAGCGCTGATTCGTCAACAGGAGACCTTACTGGCAATTGCCAATCAACCGGCAGGGCTTGGAAATGGTTGTTTTCAACGTTATCAAAATCCTGTTTTAACAGCAGAACATATTCCACTTCATTGGAAATATGATTTTAATGAGCAATCTAATCCCTTTCTGATGGAAAGATTTGGTATTAATGCTGTTTTAAATGCGGGTGCTATTAAATGGAAGGGGAAATATATTGTAGTTCCAAGAATTGAAGGCATTGATAGAAAATCTTTTTTTGCCGTTGCAGAAAGTGAGAATGGTATTGATGGATTTAAATTCTGGGACAAACCCATTGTTATGCCAGAAACAAGTGATCCAGATACAAATATTTATGATATGCGTTTGGTGGAACACGAAGACGGTTGGATTTATGGGTTGTTTTGTACAGAAAGAAGAGATCCTGCAGCAATGCCTGGTGATCAAAGTGCTGCCATAGCACAATGTGGAATTGCTAGAACAAAAGACTTAATCCAATGGGAAAGATTGCCTGATTTGGTAACCAAATCTGCACAACAAAGAAATGTGGTTTTGCACCCTGAATTTGTACAAGGTAAATATGCATTTTACACAAGACCTCAAGATAGTTTTATAGAAGCAGGTTCAGGTGGCGGGATAGGTTTTGGACTAAGTGAATCTATTTGTCCAGCAATAGTCAATGAAGAATTGATACTGGATAAAAAGCAATATCATACCGTTTATGAAGCCAAAAACGGGGCAGGTCCTGCACCAATTAAAACTGCTAAAGGATGGTTGCATTTAGCACATGGGGTTAGGAATACTGCCGCTGGTTTGCGATATGTATTATATCTTTTTTTGACTGACTTAGAAGACTTGACAAAAGTAATTTACAAACCCGCCGGTTATTTTATTGCACCTGAAGGAGAAGAAAGGGTAGGAGATGTATCAAATGTTGCTTTTAGTAATGGTTGGATATTGGACAATGATGGAACCGTTTATATTTATTATGCATCCTCTGATACTAGACTGCATGTTGCTGTTTCATCTATTGATCAATTATTAGACTACGTAATTAATAATCCAGCTGATGGATTTAGGTCTACCACCACTGTTGCAACCATTTTGAATATTATTGATAAAAATGCCGCAATAGGTTATCATGGAAAATAAGATCTTGGAATTGAAATCAGACTTATCAAATGAGTTAATTAGAATTTTAAATTATTGGAAGGATCAAACAGTTGATTTGGAGAAAGGTGGCTTTTATGGCAGGATAGACCAACAAGGAGTTGTTGATACTACTGCCCCCAAGGGATTGGTATTGAATGCCAGAATTTTATATGCATTTTCTGCTGGGTATAGACAAACCAAGCAAGCCCAATATTTACAAATGGCGCAAAGGGCTTTTAAATATCTCTGTACCTATTTCTATGACAAAACCTTTGGAGGAATGTTTTGGTCTGTTGATCCCGAAGGAAAACCACTAAACACCAAAAAACAGGTTTATGGAATAGCATTTTGTATTTATGCTTTGTCTGAATACCATATTGCTTTTGAATCTAAAGAAGCTTTGGTATTGGCAAAAGAATTATATGAATTGTTGGAATCAAAATCCTTTGACAAAGTCAATACTGGATATTTTGAAGCATTTACTCAAGGATGGGTATTTTTGGAATCACCAAAATTGAGTAATAAGGATCAAGATTCACCCAAAACTATGAATACCCATTTGCATGTTTTGGAAGCATATACCAATTTATACAAGGTCTGGCCTATTCAAAAACTAAAAACCAGTATCCTTGAATTGTTGCAGATTTTCAAACAATATTTCATATCGCCCCAAGGACATTTGCAACTTTTCTTTTCAGCTAAATGGGATCTTGAATCTGATTCAATTTCATATGGACATGACATTGAAGCAAGTTGGTTGATTTGGGAAGCGGCAAAATTGGTAGAAACTCAACATGATCAGGAATCAACTAAGCAAATGGTTTTATCAATTGCACATGCAGCAAGAAAAGGTTTGGCTTCTGACGGTAGTTTGTTGAATGAATCTAATGTTGACCTTACAATTTGGAATCAAGAAAGACATTGGTGGCAACAAGCCGAGGCCATGGTTGGCTGGTTGAATGCTTGGCAATTAAGTGGACATTCAGCGGATCTTGATACTGTTTTTAATTCTTGGAGTTTTATTAAAATGCATTTGCTTGATATGGATTATGGTGAGTGGTATTGGGGTGTGTTTCCAGATTATTCCAAAATGCAACTAGAGGATAAAGCAGGTTTTTGGAAATGTCCATATCATAATTCCAGGATGTGTATAGAAATCTTGAACCGCCTGAATTAGTAGGTAGTTCCATGTGTTGCTGCAATAACCCTT
>CAMFKK010000478.1 GCA_945957225.1 uncultured Sphingobacteriia bacterium
TTCTTCTCATTGGGTAGGGTTTCTCCATAAGTTCCCAAAATCATTTCCCATGGTCCAGGGGTACTAATACTTTCTTTGAATCCAGCCCCAAAATCATCGGCTCCCATTTTTTCATTCCAACCCAATCTTTGTCCCGCGCCTTGGTAACCAAAGCCACGAACATAATCAGTTCGCATAGAATCTGGCCCAAGGTTTCTAAATCTTGGAACATAAATACCAAAAGCCCTTCTACCTTGATAGTAATTGTCTTTTAATTCTGGGTGTTCTCCTTTTGCACCAGAAAATGTAAAATGATCCATTAAATTCTTTCCTACTTGTCCACTTGCATTACCAATGCCATTGGGATGTTCTTTGGTTACAGACCTTAATAAAATGGCGGCAGTATTAATGGTAGATGCATTTAAGAAAATGATCTTGGCAAAATATTCTCTGGTCTGTTTGGTTTCAGCATCTATGACTGTTACGCCAGTAACCTTGCTTTTCTTGGCATCCCAAATTAAACTAACCACTACTGAATTTGGAATCATTGTAAGATTACCTGTTAGCGCTGCAGCAGGAAGGGTTGCAGCATTGCTACTAAAATATCCACTAAAGGGGCAACCCCTTTCACAAAGATTTCTTGATTGACAAGGTCCTCTGCCATTCCAACCTCTGGAAAGATTAGCCACCCTTGCAATGGTGACTATTCTGTCTTTGTATTTGGCCTTTGTCTTTTGTGCAAAATCTGCTTCTACACAATTTAAATCAAAGGGGGGCAGAAACTTGCCATCGGGCAATTGGGGTAAGCCTTCTAAATTTCCACTCACACCAATATATTGTTCTACATAGTCATACCATGGTGCAATGTCTTTGTACCTAATGGGCCAGTCTACTCCGTGTCCATCTTTGACATTGGCTTCAAAGTCTAAATCGCTCCAGCGATAACACTGCCTGCCCCATGTTAATGATCTGCCTCCAACTTGGTAACCTCTTACCCAACTAAAGGGGGTGTCTTGTATATAGGGGTGTTGACTATCGTTGACAAAAAAATGTTTGCTGCCTTGGTTATATACCCTACTCTGAATAGGACTTTCAGCCACATCACTCATAGGATTGGCCAAATGGTATTTGAACTCCCATGGGTCCATGCTGGCTGTTTTGTAATCCTTAATATGTTCAACATTGGGTCCACGTTCTAAGACCAAAGTTTTCAAACCTTTTTCACAAAGTTCTTTGGCGGCCCAACCACCACTGATTCCGGAGCCAACTACAATTGCATCATATTCTTGCATAGAACAGCTTTTAAGGATTTATTTGGTAGCCCAAGATTTTTGACCCTTGGTTAAAGTAGTACAACCTATATAAGGTCCAGGTACTGGCAAATAAGCAAGTCCTTGGGTGGCACCTAATTGAGAAGTACAATAACCTGTAACCGTATATTCTTTGAGTGTGGTAAAAAAGGATTTTCCCAAAAACTTGTTTTGCGCTTTTCCAATAATGCCTTTATAGGGTTTTCCCTTTTCTTGAAAATGCTTCATCACAACTACCTGTTCTTCTACAGAACAGGTTTCATAAGACTTGTTGTATTTGTCTTGGGTGTACTGAACCAAGTCTTTTAATCCATCCAAAAATTTATTCTGGGTTTTCCTATCCGTACAGTCTTTGATCATATCCATCAGGTACTGACCAACCCCAGCTTCTTTGGCTCCGGGCGTATCCGTTTTGGGAATAATGGTTTCAGCTAAAGCCGATAGTAAATTCAATTTACCATCTAGATAACTCAGGTCTGGGGTATGGTTTAATTGGTACCATTTTAGCCCACCCAAACTAGCAGCAGTACCTCCACCAGCTAGTAATAATAGACCAATCGCTTTCCTTCTTTTCATTGGATTACAGTTTTGGATATATCCAATTAAAGTTACTGATAATATTTATTAGACACTAATTCAATCAGCTACTTTCGTTGAAATGTATTATTTACCTAGGTCATAAAAACGCCAGTTGGTACTAAAGTCTTTTTTAATAGGTTGGTTGGTAATAATGGCTCTTAATAGTTCAATAGGCATACTGCCTTCTGAATAGATTGCGTCATTGTATTGTTTCAGCGTCAGTTTCTTTTTGTTGTCTACCAATTCTTTTTTCATGGCATACAATTGCATACCTCCTGTCATATAAGCCAATTGGTATAAGGGAGGATAACTACCCACAAATGACCTACGTACTTCACCTTCTGCATTGGCTTTTTCAAAACCAACACGATCAACCAAAAAGTCAACGCATTGTTTGGGTGTCCAATTGCCTAGGTGAAAATTCAAAGAGAAAATAATTCTAGCACAACGGTGCATTCTCCAGAACAACATTCCAATGCGTTCTTCTGGGGTTCTAGGAAATTTCAAATCCCATAATAAAAGCTCCCAATACAAGGCACTACCTTCTACCCAAAATGGGGTATTGGTACCTAATAAATCTCTTCTGTAAACTTTGTTCCTAGCAGACATATAACCCTGTAAGTGGTGGCCAGCAATGAGTTCATGGTGTACGGTAGCCCTTGAAAAAGCAGGGTTATTGCCTCTCATGCTCATGAGTTTTTCTTCATAACCCATGGTGCTGGTGGGATAAGAAATGGTCAAGGTTTCACCTCCTGTAAAGAATGGATTGACCAATTGTTGTTCTGGGCTCATCATCATCACCCTCCAGCTTTCTTCTGATAGTTCAGGAATGGTGAGTAAGTTATTCTTCTTCAAAAAATCAACGGACTGTTTGTATAGCTCAAACATTTCCTGAGGCTGTTTGCCCGGCTC
>CAMFKK010000479.1 GCA_945957225.1 uncultured Sphingobacteriia bacterium
ATCCAATACAAATTGTTTGAGTATGGGTGCAAGTGCTTTGACGCGCTCCGTAGCAAATAAGGCTTCCATGATGCAAGATTAAATAGTTACACCACCATCGGCAGTGAATAAGGTTCCCGTACAATAACCAGATGCAGGGGATGCTAGAAATAGAGCCAAACCTGCAATTTCATCCACGGTGCCCATGCGGCTGAGTGGGGCCATTTTTACAAATCGGTTCAACCACTGCTCGTTCTGCCAAAGTGCTTCAGAGAATTTGGTTTTGATGAGCCCCGGGCAAATAGCGTTAACACGAATGCCATCGGGTCCCCATTCTTTGGCGCAGGCCTTGGTGAGCATATTGAGTGCGGCTTTGGAAACGGAGTACAAACTCAGTCCCGGATCAGGCGTAATACCAGAGATAGAACTGATATTGATCATAGAGCCTCCGCCCCTTGACTTCATGCTATAGTGTACCAATTTGCCCAATTCAAAGGGGGCTTTTACATTCACATTCATGATTTTGTCAAAAGCCCATTCCTCGGCTTGCAAGAGCGGCCCATAAATAGGATTGGTAGCTGCGTTATTGACTAAAATATCTATGCCACCATAGAGCGCAATAACTTTTTCTACCAAGTCTTTGCAAGCAGCAATATCTCCTGCATTGGCGGCCATACCCACACAGTTACCACCGGTTTCTCTAATGCTAGCTGCTACTAGGTCTAGGTCTTCCTGTTTTCTGGAATTGATCACTACGGTAGCACCGCAGGCTGCAAAAAATCGGGCAATGGCTTCTCCAATACCCTTGCTGGCACCTGTTACCAGGGCCACTTTTCCTTGAAGACTAAATATTTGATTGGCGTCTGTCATATGATTAGTTGAACAATGTTGAACTTGGTTGGTGATCTTTGATTTTCTTACGCAATAATGGTTTGGCGTTGATTAAACTTCGCGCGCTGTGACTATGCTTTGGTTCTTTTCATGGCTTTTTTCATAGCATCCATAAACTGCTCTTTTACTTTTTTCCTAAACCAGGTGGGTGCCAACCTTTTCATGTTCCACATGGTCCGCGCGGACTTGGGCAGGATAATATAGAGTTCCTTCTTCCCCGCGCGCTCCAAAATCTCCTGCGCCACTTCCTTGGCTTCTAGTCCCGAACGGTCTATAAACATCTGCGTGGCTTTCTTCACCAGCGCACCTCCACGGGCATACTGAATCACATTGGTTTTAAAATAAGTGGGCTGAATACAAGAGACCTGAATGCCATGATCCATCAGTTCTCCGTAAAGTGTTTCACTAATGGCTACCACCGCGGCCTTGGTCATATTATAGGCTCCCATAGTAGGCGCGCAACCAATGGCCGCGGCACTTGCCGTATTCAGAATATGACCCGATTGCTGTTTTTTCATGGCGGGAATAAAATAATAGCAACCATAGACTACCCCCAGCTGGTTGATCCCCGTCATCCATTCATAGTTCTCCAAAGCATAGTCTTCAAAAGGACTACCATCGCCCACGCCGGCATTATTAAAAAGCAGGTCAATCCCACCCGCATCTTGTAGAAATGCATCGGCCACTTGCTTGTATTGTATTTTGTCCGATACGTCTAATAGGTAGGTTAGTGGCTTACCACCCGCGGCTGCTACTTCCGCGGCAGCGGCAGCCAGTTCTGTTTCATTAATATCGGCCATGCCAATGGTCCAACCATCTGCAGCCAGTTCATGAGAAAAAGCCCTTCCCAAACCGGAAGCGGCACCCGTAATAAAAGCCCTTTTAGCAGGGTGAGATTTGCTTAATTGGTACATATGGTGGCGTTAATCGTTGCTTTGTCGGTGAATAGGGTTTTGCCTAATCCCTTCAAGTCTATGAATTTACATAGCAATTGCCCTTTTTTGCTAATTATTTATCGGATTAATTCAAGGCTTCAACCATTCATGGATTGTAAATGCTTGCTGCTGAATTATTTCTATCTTTAGCTTTCCAAAACTTCAGCCTTTGAAACTTATATATGTATTCGGTACCAGCTTGCTTTTCTTAGTTGCCTGCAAGTCCAAAAAAGCCGAACCCAAGCAGAATAACGGTCCACAAAATGCTACCGTAGACGTGATTATTGCCAGTACCCAAAAGATCAGCAATACGGTGGAAGCCAATGGGAATGTCTTGGCCAATGAATATGCCGAGCTTAAACCTGAAGTGAGTGGCCGAGTGGTGGCATTGAATGTGGCGGAAGGAGCTTATGTAAGCAAAGGCACGGTGATTGCCCGCATCAATGACGCAGACCTACAAGCCCAGATAGCCAAGACCAAGGTTCAATTGCATTTGGCCGAGATGACGGAGCAACGCAATCGCAAATTGCTCAACATCTCTGGCATTAACCAAAATGACTACGATGTGGCGTTGAATCAGGTGAATACTTTAAAAGCAGACCTGGCTTATACCCAAACCCTGATAGACAAGACGGTGGTAAAAGCCCCATTTGATGGCGTACTGGGTTTGAGACTGATTAGCCCAGGGGCATATATTACCCCCGCCACGGTGATCACCAGCATCCAACAGGTGAACAAACTAAAAATTGATTTTACCCTACCAGAGAATTATAGTTACCTGATTTATAGGGGCAAAACCATAGAAGTAGATGTAGATGGGGGTAGAACAGGTAAGAAGAAAGCCACCATTTTTGCAACTGAACCATTGGTGAATACTGCTACTAGAAACCTAAAAGTAAGGGCCTACCTAGATGGCAAAGCCAACCCGGGTGCTTTTGTAAAAGTGTATATAGACGCAGG
>CAMFKK010000480.1 GCA_945957225.1 uncultured Sphingobacteriia bacterium
GAATAATTCGGCCTACAATATCACAATGCAAGCTGGGGATGTTTTTGAACATTCCTTCATAGTCTTTACGCATGGCGTCTTTGCCTTTAGATAGCAACTTGTCAGGAAACTCATATAACTCAACATCATCTGCATAAGGCTCTAAAAATGCGTCTACATTTCTGGCATTATAAGCCTTCAATTGTCTTTCTACTAAGTCTATTGGGCTGTCTTTCTTAATAGTATCCGTACCAAAAGTTTGAGTAAGATTAAAATGATTGGTTCTTGAAAAACCAGTAAAAACAAGAAGGAGACTAATAGCTAATAGAAAGGAATGTTTCATTTGAAAAAGTTTTACAAATTCAGAGCTGATAATTAATAAATTTTTTATTTTAAAACCGGCAAAGAAATAGTAGAAGCATTATGGAAGATTTTAATAGTAGCTTTTTTAAAGTCTTCGTTTTTGGCTTCATAGATATTCATAAACTGTTGCGGGTTGCGGTCAACAATGGGGAACCAGCTACTTTGAATTTGAATCATCATCCTATGTCCTTTTTTGAAAGTATGGGCTACGTCAGGTAATTCAAATTTTACCTTGGTGGGTTTATTTACTTCAAATGGTACTGGTTTTTCAAAGCTGTTGCGATACTTGCCGCGCATGATCTCTCCTCTTACCAGCATTTGATAGCCCCCCATTAAATAGTTAGAACCTGATTCATATTGAAAATCGTCTGGAAATACGTCTACTAGTTTCACCACAAAATCTGCATCTGTGCTAGACAAGGCCACCATTAGGTCGGCGACTATGGGCCCAGCCAGTGTTAAGTCGTTTTCAAGTACGGGTGTTTGATACACCAATACATCGGTTCTTCTGGCAGCAAAGCGCTGGTCTTCATCCATGTATTCTTTATAATGCCTATTGGGTTTGGATTTCATGAGATATACGTCAGAGATATAAGCCACTGGTTTAGCAGGATCACTTACATATTGGTCAAAGCTACTTAGGCTTGAATTAGTTCCTGCTTTTGCAAAACTACCATTCTTACCCAAGGCCCATTTTTCCATTTGCAAATTATCAATGGGCCATTTTGCAAATTGACGCCATTCATTGGCACCACTAAAGAAGATATTGGCTTCTTTGATCTGATCAATGCTACCCTTATTTTTCAAGTAGTAGTTAAAGAAGGGCAGTTCAATATTTTTACCATACCATTCGCTGGTATTTGAACCCCATTGCACATTACCTAGTTTGGTACCATCGTTCTGACCCCATTGGCCGTGAGACCAAGGTCCCATCACAATCTTATTGTTGTTCTTGGCTTTGGATTCAATGGCTTTATACAAATTCCAAGCGCCATAACAGTCTTCCGCGTCAAATAAACCACCTACTACCAAGGTTGCAATATTGGGGCTAATCACCGATACATTTTTGCGCGCATTTCTGTCTTGCCAAAACTGGTCATAATTGGGATGCGCCATCAGGTCTTTCCAGAACTGAATACTATCGCCCATTAATTTGGTGAAGTTTGAAACAGCACCCGTTTTTAAATAAAACTCAAAATTGTCTTCTATGGGAAATTTAAATCCTGTTGGTCCAACCGTGGTTGGCTTAGGTCTTGGCTTACCAAAACCTGAGTAAAAGGCAAAACCATCGGCTAACATAAAGGCTCCGTTGTGGTGAAAGTCATCACCCAAGAACCATTCTGTAACCGGCGCTTGTGGGCTCACCGCTTTTAGGGCTGGGTGATTGCTATGCGCAGCAAGGGTGGCATAGAAACCAGGATAGGATGTTCCAAAAACACCAACATTGCCGTTATTGCTAGGAATATTTTTCACCAACCAATCAATAGCGTCATAGCTATCGGTTGCTTCATCGGTTTCATTGCCTTTTTTATTGGGATTGAAGGGCCTAATGTCTTCAAACTTGCCCTCACTCATCCAGCGGCCTCGCACGTCTTGAATCACGTAGATATACCCTTCTTCAAAAAATGCTTTTCTTGGGCCATTCCAAATTTTGATGAATACATTCTCACCGTATGGGGCACAGGAATAAGGCGTTCTGGTGAGAATAATGGGATGCTTCTCTGCATTGTTCTTGGGTGCATAAACGGTGGTGAATAGTTTGATTCCGTCGCGCATGGGAATCTGGTATTCTTTCTTAGTATAGTTATTGACTACCCAGGCAGAATCCACTATTTGGGCAAAACTAAAAATGGGTAAAAGCAGCCAGATGATTAGTCCTCTTTTCATGTGTTGGTTTTGAGGATTCTAATCTACGGAAATAGCGGGCTATAATTTCACCAACACTCCTTTTCTTTTGACAATATTTTGATAGTCCCATTGAATGGTTCTGGATTTCTTGAGCCATCGCTTTAGCGCAGTTGGCTTAATTTCTGAGACTTGGTTGTAAAAGATGGATGCGTCTTTGAATTTTCCTCCCAATATATTGAGGGCCTCTTCTTCAAAATCAGCCCCGCTCCAAAACATGAGACGGATACCCTTTTTTTGTTTATTATATCCAACAATTGGGTTGCCGTTGATAAACCACACTGGATGAGCGTGCCAGATCTTAGATTCAGCTTCTTTGAGTTCAGTGTCTATTAGATCAGCCAGTTTGTTGCAGATTTCTTGGTCAGATAGGTTTAGTTGGGTGTTATAGGTTTGTATGGAGGGTTGCATAGAAGAATTTTTGAAACTAAAATAACATTAAATGAATTTTAAAATGGACAAGTAAGACTAGACTCTAAATATAGTTTTAGCAATTATTTACTGCACTTAAAACC
>CAMFKK010000481.1 GCA_945957225.1 uncultured Sphingobacteriia bacterium
CCCCTCCACTAAATGCCAAATGGTCAATAAAGAAATGACCACTGATTTTAGCAATAGCTTTTGCTAATGAGTAAAAAAACTTCCAAGCGATGACTTCATTTGCTTCTTTTTGAAACCAATCATGTAGTATTTCTTGAATTAAAGGACGCCAATCAATGATGCCATGTGCAATAGGAAGATGATAAGCATCATAAGAAGGATAGGGGCATTGAAGAGCAAGTGCTTCTAATTGCATGGCTGCTTCACCCTCAAAATTTGAAACAGGGGCAATGCCAAGAATACAGGCAACTGCATCAATTAACCGTCCCATACTACTGGTTTGAATTTCTACTGGTTGGTGAATTAATTGCTGGTAAAACTGCCATTCAATATGGGTAAAATGTTTGCTGATTAGTTTTTGAGCCAAGGGAAAATCCTTCAAAATACTTAATGCACTTAGTCTAGGTTCCTTATTCATTTTATTACCCAACAATTGAGGAAAATATGCCAAGTGTGCTGTGCGATGAATGCAGCCTTGGTCATATAAAAATACTTCTCCTCCCCAGATTTGTCCATCATGACCAAAGCCTGCTCCATCCCAAATAAATCCAAGTACAGGGGCTGATTTTTCTAATAAACCATTCTCGGCTAGAACAGCTGCAAAATGAGCTTCATGATGCTGTACTTCTATGATTGGACAGTTTAATTTTCTCCCCAATTTTTTTCCAATTTCTGAAATTTGATATCCTGGATGTTTGTCTATTAAAATGATTGAAGCCGAGAAATTGAGCAAATCAGAAACCTGCTTTAAGCTATCTTCAAATGCCATTTGTGATTCTAAGGATTGTTGGTCACCTAAAAACTGACTGACAAAAACTTGTTCTCCGTTTGAAATGGCAAAACTAGATTTGAGTTCAGCACCCATTGCCAGCGTTTTTTCTTGGGGCAGTTTAAAAGAAATAGGAAAATAGTTTGGCGCCAATCCTCTGCTTCTTCTTAAAATTATTTTCTGGCCTCGGCTACTATATTGCAAAAGACTATCGTCTTGTGGTGCTAAAATGTCTCGGTCATAACACAAAATATAATCCGCTATTTCTAATAACCATTCTTTGGCTTTTGCGTCTTGGTAAATAATAGGAGATCCACTTAAATTTCCACTGGTGGCCACCAGGGGTTTGCCAAAATTGTTGGCTATTAATTGAAGTAATGGCGACGCAGGTAGCATGGCGCCCAATTGTAATAGACCTGGAGCAATGCCCTCAAGATCCAAATTGTTTTCTGGAAACTTTTTTATTTTACATAAAACAATAGGTGCTGATTTGTCTTTTAGTGCACTAAGTTCTGTTGCAGTAATTGATAAATCGGCCTGTACCATTTCTATATCTGCATATAGCAATGCTAAGGGTTTGCTTGGGCGATGTTTTCTTTTTCTTAATGCTGCAATGACAGTTTTGTTGGCCGCATCACAAATTAATAAGTAACCACCAACTCCTTTAACCGCTAAAATTTTACCCTGTTGTAAGAGAATGGCCAACTTTGCTGGAATTGCATCTTGAGAAAGGGTAAGTTCTTCTAAATTATTGTTGAACAAATGCATTTGAATAGCACAATTTTTACAACTATTGGTTTGGCTATGGTGTCTGCTATTTGCAACTTGCATATATTCTTTTAAACAGGAGGGGCATTGTTGCATTTGCGCCATACTGGTATTGACTCTGTCATATGGGAGTGCTTTGATAATACTATACCTTGGTCCACATTGTAAACAAGTAGTAAAAGCATATTGAATGCGCGGATTGTCCTGATCCATGATTGTTTTTCTACAATGGTCACAGGGGGCCAGATCAGGTGTTAGCATCATATTTGCATAAGCTTCACTTGAACTAGAGACAATGTGGAATCCTTTGGCACAATCCTCTTGTGTCAATTCAAAATGGTGGTGGGTGATGATGGCGTTACTTGGAGGTTGATCCAGCAAATGTTTGTAAAAAGCTTTGGCGTTTTCAGTGTCCGTTTTGCAAATTATATGAACCCCGTCACTACCATTTCTTACCCATCCGTCAATTCCCATTTGAACAGCCAACTCTTGAACCGTTGGCCGGAATCCCACACCCTGTACCAAACCGTTGATATGTAGATGGTAAACGGGCATTTTTGATGGTTTAAACAGGCAGGAGTACTTTGCTTTTGAGCCAGTCATACCAGGTTTCTAAACCTTCTCCACTGGTGCAACTGACTTCAATAATCTCTAAGTTAGGATTTATTTTTCTAGCATATTCCTTAGCTTTCTCCACCTTAAAATTGACATAAGGTAATAAGTCAATTTTGTTGATGATACAGATGGTAGAGCTATGGAACATATCCGGATATTTCAGGGGTTTATCATCCCCTTCAGTTACACTAATAACCACTACGCGTTCACTTTCTCCTAAGTCAAACATGGCTGGACAAACCAAATTACCTACGTTTTCAATAAAGAGTACTGAATCTGGTTTTAGCTTCATGCCCTGAACGGCGTGTAAAATCATATGGGCGTCTAAATGGCATCCTTTGCCAGTATTGATCTGTGTTACTTTAGTTCCTGTTGCGTGAATTCTATCCGCGTCATTAGCGGTTTGTTGATCACCTTCAATTACAGCGAATTCTAACTGGCCTTTTAAGTCAGTTAATGTTCTTTCTAAAAGCGTTGTTTTTCCTGATCCAGGAGAACTCACTAAGTTGAGTGATAGGATATTTCTTCCTTCAAAAAAGCCCCTATTGCGTTGTGCCAATAAATTGTT
>CAMFKK010000482.1 GCA_945957225.1 uncultured Sphingobacteriia bacterium
CATCGAGACGCGGTTGAGAGAACCTCTCAATTATTACATGAAAAAGGCATTCCAAATGCGGCTTTTCATGGGGGAATGGAGCAAATGCAAAGAGAACAAACCCTGATACAATTTAGAAATGGATCAGTTCAATTTTTGGTGGCTACAGATCTTGCTGCAAGAGGATTAGACATTCCAGAAATCAAACACGTGATTCATTACCATCTTCCCTCTACCCAGGCTGAATTTACGCATAGGAATGGAAGAACAGCTAGGATGCATGCCAAAGGAACAGCCTATTTACTCATGCACCAGGAAGAGCCAATGCCCTATTACTTGCGCGAAACATTTATTCCATTAGAATTGCCTGCAAAGCTCAAACCTCCAAAGCCTGCTAGTTTTGCAACAGTATATATCAATGGAGGAAAAAAAGACAAACTCAATAAAGTAGATATAGTAGGGTTCTTTATGCAACAAGGGAAATTGGAAAAAGATGAAATTGGTTTGATTATGGTAAAAGATTTTAATTGCTTTGTAGCAGTAAAGAAAACCAAAGTAAATTCCTTTTTAAAATTGGTAGAAAATTTAAAAATTAAAGGAACCAAGTATAAAATTGTATTGGCTAAATAGTGGTCAGATTCTGGTAACTGTCAATATATAATTGTTCCACTTTGACCCTAGCCCAAGGTGTTTTTCTTAAAAACTTTAAACTTGACTGTATACTTGGATTATCTAAAAAACAATTGATCCGGATTCTTTTGCCCAATTCTTCCCAGCCATAATGGTTGGCTAAAAATGTTACAATGGCTTCTAACGTTTTTCCGTGTAAAGGGTCTTTTTGTTTTTGGCTTTCCATGTTCTAAGCTTGGTCAATTGAAAATTAGGTATTTTTATCCAACAAAACATGGCCATGAGAATTCTTCCATTCATTGCTTCCACAGCTATTACCATAGGTTTGGTAACTGTCTTGAATATGCAAATCCCCCTTGGTGCCAGTAAAACGCCTAGGTTGGGGTATTTTCTTTCACCTCAACAAGGTTTCTGGCAAAATGCAGAACCTACCAATAGTTCTTTTAATGCCCAAATCAATACAAGGGGCTTAAAGAATAAGGTTGATGTGTATATGGATGAACGTTTGGTGCCTCATATTTATGCCCAGAATGATTTAGACGCCTATTACGTTCAAGGATTTTTGCACGCCAAGTTTCGCCTCTGGCAAATGGAATTTCAAACCTATGTGGCATCTGGAAGACTCTGTGAAATTTTAGGAGATAGTAAACTAGATATTGACCGTTATTTCCGCAGAATGGGGATGGTCTATGGAGCAGAACAGACTATGGCCAAAATGGACAATAACCGCGAAATGCAGGCCACTGTTGATGCGTATACAGAAGGTGTAAATGCTTACATCAAATTATTAAAACCGGAAGACCTTCCTTTTGAATACAAATTATTGGATTATCGTCCTGAGAATTGGACCCCACTTAAGACTTATTTGTTCCTGATGTTTATGTCATATGACCTTTCAGGTAGGGGGGCTTCTTCAGATTTGAAAATGACCAATGCCCGAGATTACTTGGGTTTTGAATCCTTCAACCAACTCTTTCCAAATATCCAAGATTCCTTGGATCCAATATTTCCGGCTTCTACCGTCTACGAAAAGCCCAGTATCAAAACAGCTAAACCTGTCAAATCAGATTCCCTTTATTTGCACCAAGTTAAGCCTACCGTAAATGTGAGTAGTCCACCAGCTCCCAACAAGAACAACGGAAGTAATAACTGGGCAGTCTCAGGTAAAAAGACCAGGTCTGGCAGACCCATTCTCTGCAATGACCCACATTTGGGACTAAACCTTCCTTCACTATGGTATGAGGTGCAAATTAATACCCCCACACACAATACTTATGGAGCTAGTTTTCCGGGCTCACCTGCAGTGATAATTGGGTTTAATGATAGTATTGCATGGGGGGTAACCAATGCCGGAAGGGATGTGTTTGATTATTATGACATGCATTTTAGAGATACCAGTATGAAGGAATATTGGTATAACGGTGTTTGGAAAAAAGCAGAGCAACGAGTTGAAGTCATTAAAATTAAAGGGAAGCCTGAAATAGAAGAAAAGATAGCCATGACAGTATATGGTCCGGTGATGTATGACCATAGTTATAGTAATGAAAGTACCAAGGGTAGGAATCTGGCTGTTGCATGGACGGCTAATATTGCTGGAAATGGATTGCAAACATTTTACAAGTTAAATAGGGCAAAAAATTTTGATGATTACC
Source organism: uncultured Sphingobacteriia bacterium (assembly GCA_945957225.1). GTDB lineage: Bacteria > Bacteroidota > Bacteroidia > Chitinophagales > Chitinophagaceae > Sediminibacterium. The sequence continues at coordinate 2,262 of CAMFKK010000482.1, forward strand.
AATCGGCCATTAGCAATTGGTGGTGTCCTGGCCAAAATTTTGCTTTTGCTTCTAAATCAGGAGATATTGCTATTAAACAGCAAGGCGCATTTGTAGCAAGATGGAATAGACAGGGTGATTTTGTCATGCCTGGTTCTGATAGCAGTTATAATTGGCAGGGTATCATACCAGAAAATGAGAATCCAATGGTTAGGAATCCTGATAGACTATTTGTGAGTAGTGCTAATCAAATGGCAACGGATTCAAGTTATCCCTATTATTTAGGGGCTGCATCAGCATTTCCAATATATAGAGGGATTATTATTAATAGAAAATTGGCTGTTTTAAATGATATTACTACCACTGATATGCAAATGCTTCAAATGGAAAATGTGAATGTGTTTGCAGAAATGGCAAGACCTGTGTTATTGAAATATATCAACGAAGCCAAACTTACAAAAGCACAGAAAAAATATATTGAAATACTCAAAAATTGGAATCTTAGAAATGATATTAC
>CAMFKK010000483.1 GCA_945957225.1 uncultured Sphingobacteriia bacterium
TGCTTTATCTGTTCCGTTCTTTTAAAATTTTGGTTTGTTCCCTGATACCCAATCTAATTCCCTTGGTTATTACTGCTGGAACCATGGGCTGGGCAGGTGTTGCATTAAAACCAAGTACCGTATTGGTCTTTAGTGTAGCTTTGGGCATTGCTATTGACGTAACCATCCGGTTTTTAATAAATTATAAACAGGAGTTACCTCATATGAATTTTAAAGTTGCACCAACCTTGGTCCAAACCATCCGCCATACTGGAATCAGCATCATTTATACATCTTTGGTGCTAATTGCAGGCTTTATCATTTTCTGTGGCAGTGATTTTGGTGGAACTTTTGCCTTGGGATGGCTTACCTCACTCACTTTAGTAGTGGGTACTTTAACCAATTTGGTTCTGTTACCCGTTTTGATCAATAGTTTTTATAGTAAAGGAACTGTTAAAAAGTAGAAGCCTTGTTTATTATAAAAACCTCCCCAACAATATATTAAAAACTGAGTATTTTTCTTTTGTAATAAAAGAAAATGTTAAATTAATACCACTTTTTTGCTAACCTTTATTCATTGTTGAGCTATTATGCAACGTTTCTTTAACGAAACTTGCCTACTTTTAATCTTCGCTTTTTTATATATAAAACTAAAAACAGTTATGAGAAAACTAGTAGTTCTGGTAACGTATGTGCTGTTGTTGTTAACACAGTCATACGCACAATCAAACCGGACTGTTACCGGTAAGGTAACGGATGACTCCGGAAATCCTCTTGCGGGCGTAACAGTTTCTTCAGCAGGAACTGCCAACAATGCCATTACAGATGCAAAGGGGCTTTACAGTATACAATTGCCAGCAAAAGCGGCATCATTAAGATTCAGTTATGTTGGATTTAGCGATGTGGAATTAACCATTGGTAACAGAAAATCAGTTGATGTAAACATGGTTTCTGAATCCAAAGCACTATCAGACGTGGTGGTGGTTGGTTATGGAACACAGCAAAAAAAGGCATTTACAGGTTCAGCTGCTAAAGTGAATCCCAAAGAATTTGCACAATTAGTTACACCTTCCATTGATAAGCAATTGGGAGGACGTGCTGCCGGTGTGCAGGTTTCTAATGCAGGTGGTGGTGTAGGTACTCCTGCTCGTATTCGTGTTCGTGGGGTAAACTCAGTCAGTGCTGGTCAAGACCCTTTAATTGTAGTTGACGGTGTGCCTTTTATCTCTGGTAACCTTGCTGCAGTAACCAATAGTAATACTTTGGCGGATATCAACCCCAATGATATTGAGAATATTGAAATTTTGAAAGACGGTTCTGCTACGGCAATCTTTGGTTCAAGGGCAGCCAATGGTGTAATCATGATTACTACCAAAAAAGGAGACAAGGGTGGTAAAATGAAAGTGAACTATGATGCCACTTTTGGTTTCACTTCTCCTGGTAGCGTATACCAAATGTTGAATGCAGATCAGTTTGTGACTATTGCTAATGAAAAGCGTGTCAATGCTGGTTTGGCAACGGCAGCTCGTGTTAGCCCAACAGGTACTAATACAGATTGGCAGCGTTTGGTTTACAATAACAATGCACTGGCTGTTCAACAAAACGTTAGTTTTTCAGGTGGCACTGCTAAATCATCTTATTTCTTCTCTCTGAACTATTCAGACCAAAAGGGTATGTTGATTTCCAATAGCCAAAAAGCCTATCGTATGCGCTTCAACTTTGATACCGAAGTAAACAAATACGTTAAAGTAGGAAATAACCTAACCCTTTCTAAAGTATATGACTTTGATCAAAACAATGGTACCAATGCTTTGAGTGGATCAGTTGCATCTGCTTTGCGGATGTTACCCAATGTGGATCCATACAATGCAGCCAATTCAACTGGATACAATATTCAGTGGCCTTTATTAAACCAAGTAGGTTTAGGTCCCAATACTATTCCAGTAGATGATAACTATACCAATCCATTGTTTACCATGAATGTAAACAAATATGCATCTGATAAAATCAGGATCAACAATAATACATTCATTGAGATTAGTCCTTTTAAAGGATTCAAATTCCGTTCTGCATTTAACTATGATATGTTTAGTGATTATGGTTTTCAAGGTCTTGACCCAAGACATGGTGATGGATTTAGTAGCCAGGGTATAGCCTTTAACCAAAATATCTTAACAGAGCGTTTTGTTTGGCAGAACTATATCAACTATAATAAGTCATTTGGAGCACACAACTTCTTTGTTACTGTAGGACAAGAAGCACAATCTGATCAATCTAAAAACGTATTTGGTCAAGGTTCAACCATTTCTGATTTATTCTTTTTGCAGAATAACTTTATTGGAGGAACAGCTGCTTTACAACAAAGTGGTGGTGGGTTTAGTAAGTCTGGTTTCCAATCTTATTTTGGAAGGATAAACTATGACTTTGCCAGCAAATATTTCTTGCAAGCTTCTGTTCGTAGAGATGGTTTGAGTTCCTTGGCTCCTGAATCAAGGTTTGGTATCTTCCCAGGATTCTCTGCGGGTTGGAGAATTTCTGAAGAAAAATTCTGGTCCAATAGTGCCGGATTAAGTAAATGGCTGAGCGATGTTAAATTAAAAGGTTCTTATGCGGTAGTAGGTAACCCTTTAGGTGGTTTCCCTTACTTGAGTACTTTCTCTGCAGCTAACTATGGTAACGTTAGTGGCTTAGCTCCCAACTTGATTGGTAACCGTTCATTACAATGGGAGACATCTAAGAAATTTGACCTTGGTCTTGAAATGT
>CAMFKK010000484.1 GCA_945957225.1 uncultured Sphingobacteriia bacterium
GGTCTGCCACTTCATTAGCTTGGCCTTCTCTTTTTAAAGGAGTTGCTGCCGCCACATTGGCACGAATTTCAGGTTTGGTAAATGTGTCATGAAAACCAGTATTAATCATACCTGGAGATACCGCATTCACGCGAATCCCCTTGGGTCCTAATTCCTTAGCCAAACCCCTTGTCAGCGTCAAGACAGCGCCTTTTGATGCAGCATAAGCCATTGCACCACCACCACCACCGTCACGAGCCGCTTGAGAGGAAAAATTAACAATAGAAGACCCGGCTACCAAATGTGGCAAAACAGCTCTACAAACCAGATAGACCGATTTCAAATTGACATCAATCACTGCATCCCAAAATTCCTCATCCAAATCTGTCAATGTTTTTCTTCCTAAAATTCCACCAGCCACGTTAACTACATAATCAATATTGTTACCATAATTGGCAATGGCTGTAGCCACAAGTTTTTGAACATCTGCTGATTTTGTCATATCACCTTGAACGGCAATAGCATCACCACCGGCAGCTTTTATCAAGGCCAAAGTTTCATTGGCTTGATCAATACTACTGAGATAATTTAAACATACTTTAATTCCGGACGCAGCTAATTTCAAGGAAACCGCCCTACCAATATCACGGGCACCGCCGGTTACAATGGCAACTTTTGTTGCTGGAGCATTCATGGCAATTATTTTAAGTTATTACAATCGATTGAAATACTGGAAACTCCGTATTTGAAACGTAATGTTAGCACATAATAACGCCAAGGCGATTTTTTAAACCATTGAATAATATCAAATTTTTAGACCCTTTTTTAAATATTATCCATTGTATCTGGCATTTGTTTTCCATTTTTAGATTTTTTCAATTCCGGCAACGATACCGGCAACCATACCGGCATTCTCGTAATGTTTTTGAGCGTAGATTTACGTTTCACTTAGCCATATGGAAAAGCCTGCCACTATAAAAGACATTGCAAAGCGATTAAACATTTCTTTGTCAACCGTATCAAGAGCCCTACGCAATGCCTCTGATGTAAACTCTGATACCAAGAAAGCAGTAATGGCTTTGTCGGAAGAACTCAATTATCAACCAAATAAACTGGCACTTAGTCTTAGGCAAAAACAAACGCATACTATTGGGGTAATTGTACCCAACTTAGACTATGTGCTCTCTCTGATGGTAAGAGGAATTGATGAAGTTGCATTAGAAGCTGGCTTTACAGTAATGGTTTGTCAGAGTAATGAATCATTTGGAAGGGAAATTTTAAATACCAGAAGACTTTTAGAAAGTTTGGTTGACGGATTTATTATTTCAGTATCCAGTGAATCAAAATCTTTTGAACATTTTAAGAAAATTCAAGAGCGGAATTTACCAGTTGTGGTCTTTGATAGGGTAACACCACATTTAACTGCACCAAGTGTGCGTATAGACAATGAAGAAGGTGGATTTATTGCTACAGAACACTTAATAGAACAGGGTTATAAAAGAATTGCAGTATTAGCCGGCCCCGAAAACTTGGGGGTCAGCAATAGCAGAATGGACGGTTATTTAAATGCACTCAAAAAACATAAAATCAAAAAAGATCCTGCACTGATTGTACACTGTGACTTTAATCAGGACTACGCCTATTTTGCCACCCTTGAATTATTGGCCATGAAAAAAAGACCAGATGCCATTTTTACCATCAGTGATAGAATGGCCATTGGAGCTATGTTGGCAATCAAGAAAAAAGGTCTCCGTATGCCAGAAGACATTGGACTAGTAGGCTTCAACAATGAACCAGTAACAAGTTTGGTCACACCAAGCATCTCTAGTGTAGATATGCCATCTTTTGAATTAGGAAAAGCTGCGGCCAAATTATTCATAGAAACCATGCACAACAAAGAGAATATGGATCTTGAGGAAAAGGTTTTAAAACCCAAACTCATTATAAGAGAATCCTCGCAGAAACTACCTATTAGAAAATAATCTACCCTTTCATTCAAAATAAAAGCATGAAAAAATTAAGTTTCCTTATTTGCTGTTTAATACTCATTTCATTGTCCCAATTACAAGCAAAGACTTGGACGGTTAACAATGCCACAGCTTTAATGCAAGCTGACAAAGCTGCTTTACCAGGTGATTTAATTTTATTACAAAATGGACATTGGAAAAATGCAACAATTCAACTGAATGCAAAAGGAACCGCTGAAGCACCCATCATTTATCGTGTTGAAAAACCAGGCATGGTTTGGATTGAGGGGCTTTCCAGTTTAAGCATTGGAGGCAGTTGGCTGGTAATAGATAGCTGGTATTTTAAAGATGGATTTGCAGGTAAAAAAGCCGTCATCAGTTTTAGAACCAGCAAAACACAGTTAGCCAATCATTGCAGATTAACCAATACCGTGATTGATGGATTTAATAACCTTAAAAGAATGGATGAAAACTATTGGGTAGAGTTACACGGAAGAAATAACAGAATTGATCATTGCCAATTTAGAGACAAGCAAAATATGGGGGTTTTATTAGCCGTTATATTAGACAATGATTTAAGCAGGCAAAATTTTCACTCTATTGATCATAACCATTTTGGATTTAGAATTCCCCTAGCTTCCAATACCGGTGAAACAATTAGAGTTGGTGTATCTGAACATTGTGAATTCAATTCTAATACCCAAATCACTGATAATTTCTTTGACAATTGCGATGGAGAAACCGAAATTATTTCTATCAAGTCTGGCGCTAATAC
>CAMFKK010000485.1 GCA_945957225.1 uncultured Sphingobacteriia bacterium
GTCCACATTGGTATAATACTTCTTATAGCCATCAGAAAATTCCGCCACCAAAACAGGCTTATTATAAAATAAATCATCCTGATACACCAAAGTGGCTTGCGCAAATTCACTATCAAAATAATCCGGATCCCTACTAAAGAGGATATAACAAAACAGACAAACTAAGTATAACGGAACTACAATTTTGGTCAAGACGCTTGAATTAGACCCGAGGGTTGGTTATAAAAAAGGACCAACCTTGCGGTTAGTCCTTATAATAGATTGATTTTTATTTAATTAGCCAGACTTCTAAAGTCTACTGGCACTAGCTTACTTACCCCAGCTTCCTGCATGGTTACCCCGTAGATTACGTCTACAGCGCTCATGGTTTGCTTGTTGTGGGTAACAATGATAAACTGTGAGTTATCACTGAACTTCTTGATCATCTGGGTAAACTTACCAACGTTGGCGTCATCCAATGGGGCATCCACCTCATCCAAGATACAGAACGGAGCGGGCTTGATTAGGTAGATGGCAAACAATAGGGCTGTTGCGGTCAAGGTCTTTTCTCCTCCACTCAATTGGGTAATGGAAGAAGGACGCTTACCCTTGGGTTTGGCCACAATATCAATACCGGTTTCCGCCAGATTGGTTGGGTCTACCAAGACCATATCGGCCGTATCTTCTTCTGTAAATAGGGCTTTGAAGACTTTTTGGAAGTTCTCGCGCACTTTGTTGAAAGTATCTAGGAACTGCTGGTTGGCCGTAGCTTCTACTTCTTGGATGGTCTGTAACAAACTGTCTTTTGCAGAAACCAGGTCATTCTTTTGCTCTAAGATAAACTCGTAGCGCTTCTTCATCTCTGTGTATGCCTCAATAGCCGTTGGGTTTACTTCACCCATATTCTCCAAACGCTTTTTCATACGGTCAGAGCTGGCTTGCAATTCTTCCAGGGTAGTCTCCGTGGTACGGGCCTGATCCAAGATCTCGTCCAATTCCACTTTGAACTCTACGCTCAAACGCTCTTTCATACCTGCTAACTGCAGCTTGAGCTCGTTCAAACGGTCTTTGATCTCGGTTACCAAATGGTCAATCTGCTCCTTGCTCTTTACTTTCAAACGCAGACTGCTTTCTTTTTCCTGTAAACTATTGCGCAGGTTATAGTATTCTTGGTCCGCCTCATTGAGCGATTTCTCTTCTATTTCTTTGGTTCGCAAGAGTTCCACCAATTCCAATTCAGCCGCTTGCATGGCTTGGGAGCCCTCTTCAATATTGCCAGAAGCTTCTGACAATTGCTGGGTATTGGACTGGATCTGGTTGTGCAAGTCATTGAGTTGGTTCTCTTTAAACACCAATTCCTGCTTTAGACCATTGATTTTGCTTTGTTGTCTGGTCAAGGAAAGATTAATCTCATTGTACTGAACAGAGGCAAAATTGTATTCCTGTTCCGCCAATTGATAATCCTGCTCTACCAATTGCATTTCTTGGGTAGTGGCTTGCAATTGCTCATTGAGGTCAATCAAGGATTCCCTGGTTTCAGCAATGGCTTCCTGCTCTTCTTGCAAACGCAGTTCCAGATCTTCCAAGCGCTGCTGACCAGCTGTTTGGGCATGTTGCAGATTTTCAAACTTATTCCTAGCCGCAAATAATTGGTTGGTCAATTGGTTGATCTCATGCTCGGTTTGCTTGATAGCTCCGTCTTTAAGTTGCTCATTGTACTCAATTACTTCGCTATGCTTGAGTTTGATTTCTTGTTTTAAGGCATTTACCACAGCGTCTTGCAAAATAATCTCATCCTGCAATTTCTCTAGGTTCTTGGCCCTACCAATTTTCTTTCCTTCAAATAAACCAACCGATCCGCCGGTAAGGGTGTATTTACCTTTGACAAATTTTCCGTGTTTTTCCAAGACTACGGCGCCATTGCTATTGCTAATAGCATCTTCGTTCTCGGCAATATAGACATTGCCCAATAAGTAATTGGCTAGGTCTTGGTATTGCTCATCCACTTCAATCACATCCAGCGCCTTGATGGTGCCAGCGGGTTGATGGGTCTCTACCTTGATATCCTTGAATTTCTCCATCAAGAAGAAATTGGCCTTACCCTTTTTGTGTTGATCCAACAATTGTACCGCCTGCAAACCTTCCGTCAGGTTGTTCACCACATAGTAGTTCAGGTAGGGCTCCAATACGTTTTCAACAGCTGTTCTATATTCTTCGTTTACATAGATGATATCTGAAAGAATGGGGGCATGATGGTTCCATTCAGGATTCTTGTGCAAGAACTTGATGCTTTCTGGATAGCCTTCCATGCTATCAATCAAGCTTTTCAAGAGTGCAAACTCATTGCGCTTGGCGTCTAGTTTGCGGCTTTCCTCGGCTAGTTCATTGCGCAACAACTCCATTGCGGCTTGTGCGTCAAAGATCTGGGCCTTGGTTTTCTCGTGGTGATCCTGTAATTGCTGCAAATCAGATCGCTTGGCTTCCAGGGTGCTTTCTTTTTCTTCTAACTCCAAAGTCAATTGCTCAATCTGGAAGTTGCGATTGTTTTTTTCATCTACCTGCTGGGTTTGAGCCCTTTGCAGGTTTTGAATACTGGTATCGGCCACCGCCACTTTTTTCTCCGCATCAAACTGGGCGCGTTGAATGGATTGGTATTTTCCCCTAACTGCGTCTACTCCGGCGCGCTTGTCGTCAAAGGTTTGGCGTTTGTCTTCAATATCGGTTTTGGCCGTGTCTACAC
>CAMFKK010000486.1 GCA_945957225.1 uncultured Sphingobacteriia bacterium
GTAGTAAAGTTTCCGGCAGCCGTAACTCGGTAAGCAGAATCCCTTTTAATACTATCTATTTTGGCAGTAACTGTATCTTTAATTTTTACTTTTAGGGCTGCCACTCTGGCCAATGAATCTTCTTGTTTTTGCTTCATTTCTACCAAGGCAGTTTGTTGCTTATTGGTGTACCAGAAATAAAGGAAAAACAGAATACCCAGCAACACAAACCCAATTACCGAATTCTTGTCCGTCTTCATATCAATTTTTATTGAGCGGCAAAGGTAGTATTTGAAGTTTAGATTGGGAATTGGGAATTTGAAAATTATCCAAGCGTTAAAATAGCTTTAAAACAGGCATTAGGGGCATTTGTATGGGAAAATCATCGTTTCTTTACGCTTACCGCTTCAACCAAGCAGCTTAAAAAGGGTTTTCCCAACTTCCACTTTCACATATTCAATTTTGATTATGCAAACAAATGCAAGTGGATATCCTATGAAACAAGGTCAAACTAGTAGCAAATTCACCCAATTTTTATGGTGGCTTTCTACAGCGGAAAAAGAATTATTAGAAAATGCGGTGGTTGATGGTAATAGATATGCTATTACCGGATTTACAGTAATGGGCACTTGGTTATTTGCTACCCTGGCTTGGACCTATTTTTTCTCTACTGTAGTTGATAGTATTTGGGCTTCAACAATTTTGGGGATTTTTATGGGAGGAATCATATTAGGCATTGACCGTGCTTTAATTAAGGGGATCAATAAAGGCAATAAGCAAAAATTGATACCCATCAGTTTTAGGGTGCTATTAGCTTTGACCATTGGATTATTTATGGCGCAACCAGCTTTGCTTTATTTATTCAATAAAGAAATTCATGTTCAAATTTCCTTAGACAATGAACAAAGAAAAAGAAACAAATTACAATCACAGGATAGTGTATATCAGTCCATTAAAGCACCTATTGTAGCTCAAAGAAATGGTTTGCAACAACAGTTGATTGATAAAGACAAAGAAGTATCCGCTGCTAGACAAAGTTTTATTGCAGAGACAGATGGAACGGGTGGAAGTAAAAAAATAGGCCTAAAAGATATTGCACAAGCAAAGCAACAAGCGTATTTGAGATTACAAGCTGATTATACATTATTAGAAGCTGGGCTTAGACCAAAATTGAATCAAGCTGATAGTAGCTTACAACAAATTGACGCAGCTATTTTAAAAGAGCAGGCATCATTTGAGACCTTACTCAATGACGGTTTTATTACTAGGATTGAAGCATTGAACAACTTAATAGACAAGAATAGTTCGGTTGCTTATAGGTATTATTTATTGGTGGCCATTCTTATGCTCATTGAGCTGATGCCGGTGATTGCAAAAACCTTATTGCCTTCTGGAACATATGATGAACACGCTAAATTGCAAGAAGCATTTGAGATAAGACAGTTGCAAAAGAGGTACCAACAAGATGTCGCTAATGCGCTATCTGATGAGACATTATAAGCAACCCAAGTATTTAGTGATTTATCCAATAACCCTTTTTCTTCCTAGCCGGAAATAGATTAGACCGGTGATCCAAGACATAAAAAAGAAACCAATTAACCACATGGTTTTTTCCGATTCAGGTATTTTATTTGAATACCAAATTTCTTTGAATCCGGTAACAATAAATACCACCAATAAAATAAAAGCAATAGCCAATATTAATTCTAACCCAGGCAAATGCATTATTTAAAAATAGGCTCCAATAAAAGAAGCCAAGGTTGACCCTATATAACTATAGATCAATAATTTGTTTTGATGCATACTATTTAGCACCTCCTGGGCAGTTTCTTTTTAGAAAATCTGTATATAATTGAGACAAATGACTAAAGGTTCCCGGGCCTTCTGAGATACTATGTGAGCGATTTGGATAGCTCATCATTTGAAATTGTTTTCCGTTACGAATCAGCTCATTGACCAACATTTCCATATTGGAATAGTGCACATTATCATCACCTGTGCCATGAATTAAAAGCAAGTTGCCTTTTAGGTTTTTAGCATGTGTAATAGGACTTCCCTTGATAAATCCTGTCTTGTCTTCTTGAGGCAATCCCATATAGCGTTCTTGGTATAAATTATCATAGGAAAACTGGTTGGCAACCCCTGCTACCGCGATACCCGTTTTATAAATTTCTGGATACTGGAACATCAGGTTTTGAGTGGCAGTTCCGCCACCACTCCAACCCCATACCGCAATCCTATTTGAATCAACAAAAGACCATTTCATGATTTCTTTGGCGGCCATGGCTTGGTCTCTAATATTTACTTGACCAATCTTTTGATAAATAGATTTACGCCAGTCCCTTCCTTTAGGAACAGGTGTTCCTCTATTATCAATGGATATATAAATATAGCCATCTGCTGAAAGGTCTCCACGATAGAGATAATTATAACCAACCCCATATTCATCTTTTACATTTTGCCCCCATGGCTCTGTGTATACATAAAACAATACTGGATATTTTTTCTTTGGATCAAAATTGGTGGGCTTTACAATCCAAGCATCCATGGTCACGCTATCAACTGTGGTGATGGTAAAAAATTCCAGACTTGATTTTGTTTTATCCTGTTGACTTATGATTTCATTTACCTTATCTCCATCTGTCCCTACATGTCCAGATAATTTGACCCATTCTGTTGTATTTGGAGTGTAATAGTTAGAAAACTGGTGTCTAGCATAAATAGCACCAGGC
>CAMFKK010000487.1 GCA_945957225.1 uncultured Sphingobacteriia bacterium
CACTCGACTAGTCGTCGGCAGCGTCAGATGTGTATAAGAGACAGGGGTATCAGCTTTCAGTAGTTGCATTTTTGCTCTGCCGTATTCTCTTTTGTTTGATTTATCAACCTTGCCGCCATATTCTTTAGCGGTTAATTGTGCACCATAACAAACACCCAAAACAGGCAGTTTGGCCACAAAAGAAGGAATATCTACCGTAGGGGCATTGGGTTCATTTACACTAAAGGGTGAGCCACTCAGGATGATTCCTTTTAATCCTGGCTCAAATTCAAAGGATTTATGAAAAGGAATGATTTCGCAATATACATTGGCTTCGCGCACCGCACGGGCAATTAATTGGGTGTACTGACTACCAAAATCTAGGATTAATATCTTTTCTGTCATGTTTGCGAAGGTAACAGAAATTTCTCTGGTGCTGAAAGCTGATAGATGGTAAAGTAAATTTAATAACGGGTTGACCTTGCAAAGCCTTTTAACTAACTTGCTTGTACAAATTAGTCACATGAAACAACTAGCTTCTTTTTTGGCCATTGTGGTCCTTTTTTCTTCTTGCCGTATGTTTGGTTACAAACATATAGAGGGAAATGGTAATATTATAACCCAGTCTAGAAATGTAGGTAAAGCTACCAAGGTTAAACTAGCAGGTAGCTTTGACGTAGAATTGACACCTGGGGCCCAAACCAAAGTTGAGGTAGTAGGGGATGATAATATCTTGCCTTTCATTTTTACAGTAGAGGAGGATGGTTTCCTTGTGGTGAAGTCAAAGGAGCATATGAGCTACAATAGTACAGAGGGCATCAAAATCAAAATCACTACCCCACAATTGGAAAATTTACAATTAGCTGGCAGTGGAAATATCATTGGTCAAGGCAAGTTTATTGGCGCTGAAAAACTCATTTTAAAAATAGCCGGTTCCGGCGATATAAAATTGGAAGTAAATACCCCCAAAATTGAAGCTGATATTGCTGGTAGTGGTTCTATTAATCTTTCTGGGGAAACAAAGGACGAAACAATTAAAATTGCGGGAGTAGGGGATTATTTAACAGAAGGTTTAATGGCAGAAAATGCTACTGTTAGAATTGCAGGAAGTGGAGACGTGAAAGTCTTTGCATCAGCCACTTTAGACGTACATATTGCGGGTTCAGGAACGGTTTATTATAAGGGTAATCCAACGATTAAGCAAAAAGTTGCCGGCAGTGGCGATATTAAAAAGCTAGACTAAGGTCAAAGTCAATTTAATTATAAAAGCGCCTCATTTGAGGCGCTTTTGCTTTTGTATGATTAATTCCTTTATACTTAAATTTTTCACTCTTCATTCTTTACTCTTCACTCTTCACTTCTCAATTCTGTAAACAGGATAACGCAAATGCGCAGGTTCATACCATGGCGATTGTTTGTAAACAAAGTCTAATTGAGCATTTGCTGAGGCAGCGAATGCTGGTTCAGCTTTCTTTTTGTCTGCTAATTTTTGTTGAATATCAGGACGGCTAGCTAAAAAATCAGCAGCAACATCCTCCCATCTATAATTGCTATACCCTTCTTTTTGTTGGAGAATGGCATCAAAAAAATTCCAAGCAAAATAGCCGTCATCGCCAGTAGGCTCTAGTGTTTCAACTAAAAATCTGTCAGCTGCTTGACCCGTGGGTATGATAATATCTCCTTTTCTACATGCAATCTTTTGTAAATGAATACTTGTCTTTACATCGCTATGGCGATAGTGTTTTTCATATGCCCTAGTACTTGTTTTATAATCTTCAATTCTATAGGCATTAACTTCCATTAGACTATCTTTTTCCAATGTCCTGTACTGAACGCCATTGATCTTTAATAATTGAATCACGGCATCCCATCCTTGGGGAATTAAATAAGCGGCGGGCTTTTGTACTATTTTTTCTGGCATGGCAAAATTATAGAACTTGACTGGCTTGCTATAGGGTTTGGAATGGTCATAGTACATTCTTGAAATACCTGTCACATTGCTTGTTTTTCTGCCGGTTTCATACCCATTAAACTGAATCATTTGGTATTTACTGGTATCAGATTTAAAGCCCAAAGCAAATTCCTGTTGTTTTTTTACAGCTTCTATAGATGCTTTTCTTGCTTGTTTAATGTCTTTGGCTTGTAATGCAGCCTGTTCCAATAAAGTTTGCATCAGCGTATAAGTAGACTTTACCCTGTCTGCAAATGGCTTTAGCATATGGGTTTCAGATAAAAATGACATGGTTTGAAATAAAGCTGCATAGCCACTGCTAAATCTTGGAGGATCATAAAAATAATTCCATCCCTTTTCAGGATTACCTTCTTCAAAGTTGACATAGGGTGTCATTGTCATTTTTTTTGCTTCCATTTCCTTAAATAAGGAAGGCTCAAAAACCTCATGCAAATATTGTCCAATTGGGCCACCCAATTTGTTATGTTGGGTGGTTAAAAGCGTCATGGTATATTGGTAGTCTGCACCATCACTCACATGGTTGTCTAAAAAAATATCGGGGTTGAGCCATTGAAATATCTGAGCAAAACTTTTTGCTTCTTTACTATCAGATTTGATAAAGTCTCTATTCAGGTCTAGGTTTTGGGCATTGCCTCTAAAACCATAGGATAAAGGGCCGTCTTGGTTGACCCTAGAATAACTACCTCTATTTAAAGAACCGCCAATATTATATATAGGTAGGATCTGTCTCTTATACACATCTCCGAGCCCACGAG
>CAMFKK010000488.1 GCA_945957225.1 uncultured Sphingobacteriia bacterium
GGCAAAACCTCTTTTGACCCACAGTGGCGAGTGATCCACGAAGACGGATCTCCCTTTCCTGGAGAGCAACATCCTGTGCCCCAAGCAATAAAAACCAAACTTCCTGTAAGAAATGTGGTCATGGGCGTATTCCATCCGCAGAAAAGAGATTTTCAATGGATTTTAGTAGACGCTGAACCCTATCTGTACCCCCAAGGAACCATCAAACATGTGGTTTGTACTTTTGTAGATATTTCTACTAAAAAGCAGTTTGAACAAAAAAGTATCAAAAAAACAGAATTTATCAATCATCTTTCAAAAGTATCATTTGATGCTATTTGGGATTGGGATATTATACAGCATACGGTTCAATTTAGTGATAGTTTTAGTCAACTATTTGGGTCAATTGGATCAGGAACGGATATAGAATCTGCCATACTACAAAAAGTTCATCCACAAGAATTACCGGCCTTAATAAATTCTGTAACCGAAGCATTAAGATCAAAAGCAATAGATTGGATTTATGAACATAGGTTCTTAAATGCCAACAACGAATATGCCCATATTTTAAACCGGGCTCAAATTATCCGTGATGCAAATGGTAATGCCATTCGGGTAATTGGTGCTATGCAAGACATAAGTTTGTTAAAAAAGGAAAGAAAAAGACTAGAGTTATTGGAATCAGTAATTACGCATACCAATGATGCGGTTATAATCACTGAAGCAGAGCCCTTTGAGGAACCTGGCCCCAAAATTTTATACGTTAATGATGCACTTTGTAGAATTACAGGTTATACGGCAGATGAATTAATAGGTAAAACACCAAGAATACTTCAAGGGCCTAAAACAAATAGGGAAGAACTCAAGAAATTAGGGAATTCTCTCAGAAATTGGGAATCCTGTGAAGCCACTGTGATCAATTATAAGAAAAATGGAGAGCCATTTTGGTTACATATGACAATCAGTCCAGTAGCAGATGAACAGGGTTGGTATACACATTGGATTGCTATTGAAAGAGATGTGACAGCCATTAAAAAACGTGAGCTCAACAATCAAATGTTGGCTGAACTGAGAGAAATGTTTGCTGCAAATATTGAATTAGGTCAATTGATGCAACAAATTATGGAAAAATTGATGTTGCATTTTGAATTAGGATTTGCAGAATATTGGTTAATGGGGATGGAAGATAATCGTTTGCATTTAATGGGTTCGGCTAGTAGGGATTCAAAAAATGGAATTACGGCTACTAATTATCATGATTCATTTAGCAAGGAACTGCAATCATTAGCTTCTTATGTAATGGCATCTTCCAAAATGGCAGTATGGAAAAAGGGGGATGAAACATTGGGTTTTCCGCAATGGGAATATGCAGCTTATTTCAATTATGAAGCAGCTTATGCCATCCCATTATTGATAGACAATAAAATTACAGCTGTTTTTATTGTAGCACTTAATAATGGTAATTTCTTCTATGAAAATGACGCTTCTTTTGTAGAGTCGCTTCTGGAAAATCTAGCTTTATTGGTTAAGCAAAAACAATTATCAAGACAATTAGATCAATTATTTAAATACGCGCCAGATATTATTTGCATAGTAGGAACCGATGGATTCTTTAAAAAAGTGAATCCGGTAGCATTAAAAATCTTAGAATATTCAGAAGAAGAATTACTTAGTCTTCCAATCTCTTCTTTTTTATTCCCGGGAAAAGATGGTAAAACATCAAGTGAAAAAATTGATTTCAATACAGGGAAACCCAATTATTCTTTTGAAAATAGGGTGGTGACCAAGTCCGGAAAAACCATTTGGTTGTCATGGACATTTACACCTTCACCTGAAACTGGATTATTGTATGGCGTTGCCAAAGACGTAACAGAGAAAAAGGAATACGAACATTTGTTGAATAAAGCCAATGACTTGGCTTTAATTGGTGGATGGGAGATAGACTTGATTAATAACAAAGCTTTTTGGTCAAATATTACCTTGAAAATATGTGAGATTGATCCCCTTGATAAACCGGATATGAATAGTTGGTTGGCGTTTTTTAAAGAAGGATCCAATAGGGATATCATAATGCAAAAAGTTAAAGCAGCCATTCAATTAAAAATGCCCTGGGATGAAGAATTGTGTATAGTCACAACTTCTGGAAAAGAAAAATGGGTAAGAACTATTGGTGATGCTGAGTTTGTTGATGATAAATGTATTCGTGTGTTTGGAAGTATTCAAGATATTGACATTAGAAAACAAACTGAATTGGTACTGCAGGAAAACCTAAAAGAATTAAAGGATTACCAGTTTGCTCTAGACCAATCGGCCATTGTATCTATTACAAATGCAAAAGGTGTGATTCTCAATATCAATGAGAATTTTTCGCAAATTTCAAAATTCAGTAGGGAAGAGTTAATAGGGCAGAACCATAATATTATTAATTCGGGATATCATGATAAAGCATTTTTTAACCAATTATGGACAACCATTTTATCAGGTAATGTATGGAAAGGGGAAATTAAGAATATGGCAAAAGATGGCGGTTTTTATTGGGTTTATACCACAATTATACCTTTTTTAGACAACAAAGGTGATATACAACAGTTCCTATCAATCAGGTTTGATATTACCGAAGAAAAAGATGCAGAAGAGGCACTTAAAATTAGTAATGAAAGATACGATTTGGTTGGAAAAGCAACTAATGACGCAATTTTTGACCTTGATATTGTTCAATATAAAA
>CAMFKK010000489.1 GCA_945957225.1 uncultured Sphingobacteriia bacterium
GTCTTTGTTCGTCATGCACTTTACCTGTTAAATCCAAGATTTCCATTAATACCCAATTTTAGAGCGCGAAAATACATAAAATCGGGTGTTTTGTGCCAGATTGTCAGCATTGCATTCGTTAAACTTCTTCAGATGCTTTAAATTAGCGCTTTGAAAAAAAATAAGATGGGAAAATATCTACTCTTTATTGGGCTATTTATGGGGTTTTATGCCAATGGGCAGGATGCTGTAGTAAATAAACTTAGATCAGAAACTTCAAGAACTATTAAAAAAGAAACGGACACCACTAAATGGGTTTGGAAAAGGGGGGGGCTTTTCTTATTTTCCTTATCCCAAGGTTCCTTGAGTAATTGGGCTGCCGGGGGCGATAATTTTTCATTAGCCGCAAATACTTATCTGAACTATTTTGTATTTCACCAAAAAGGCCGCAAGGTTTGGGACAATAATATGGATCTAAACTTGGGTTATGTAAACACTTCTAGCTCAGGAGGTAGAAAGAATGATGATAGGATGGATTTTTTGAACAAATTTGGTTACAAAATGGATTCAACTGGAAAATGGTTCTTGTCTGCCTTATTTAATTTTCGTTCACAGTTTTTTGATGGATTCAATTATGGAACTAATCCTGCGGAATTATCTTCTAGTTTTATGGCCCCAGGTTATTTTATTTTCTCCTTGGGTTTTGACTATAAACCAAGTTCCAAATTATCCGTATTCCTCTCTCCATTAACTTCTAGGTATACAGTAGTAACCAAAAAAGAATTATATGATAAGGGTTTATACGGGGTACCTAAAGGGCAAAAAACACTAAATGAAATTGGTGCTTTTGTTACAGTCAATTATACCACAACAGTGGCTAAAAACATTGCATACAAAGGAAGGATGGACTTGTTCTCTAACTACAAACAGGATCCTCAAAATGTGGATTTGTTCATGACCAATCAATTGGCTTTTAAGATTAACAAGTATTTTTCTGCTACCTATAGTTTAGACTTGATATATGATGATAATGTAAGATTATTTGGACCAAATAATACTTCGCCTGCTCTCCAAACAAAGAGTTTAATTGGTATTGGTTTCTTACGTCCTTTGAATGTAATCAGGAAATAATTTAGATTTATTTGCTGACAATTTTAAGTAGGTGTTTGATCTTGTTAGATTGGTGTATCAGGTCTTGGTATTCGGTGCTAAGAATGGTTACATGTCCCATTTTTCTTCCGGGTTTGGTACTGGCTTTGCCGTATAAGTGTACAAATGCATTGTCTATTTGTAAGGTCTCTTCTAAACCTTCATAAATAGCTGGACCCGTAAAGCCAGGAGCACCTAACAGGTTGACTATCGCCGCAGGCATAATGGCGTCTGTGTTTCCCAAAGGATATTCTAAAATAATCCGCCAAAGTTGGTGATATTGGCTACAATAATTGCCTTCAATACTATGATGTCCGCTATTGTGAACCCTTGGAGCTGTTTCATTCACCCAAACATTTTGGTCATGGTCTACAAATAATTCAACTGCAAATAAGCCAGGGCTTTTCAAAGATTTGGCCACTTTTAAAGCAATGGCTTCGGCCTTCCACAAAACCTTTTCAGGAATTCTTGCTGGAGAAACCTGATAGTCTAAAAGGTTTAAGATGGGGTCAAAAACCATTTCTGCGGGTGGGTATACTGCTGTTTCGCCTTTGCTGTTTACGGCAATGATCAATGCCAATTCTTTTTGGATGGGTACCATTTTCTCCAAAACCGATGGGGCATCAAATCCTTTATCTAAATCTTCTTTGCGTTTAATCACCTGCACGCCCTTGCCATCATAACCACCTTCCCCAATTTTATGAACAGCGGGTAAAAAAGCTTCTTGACTTTT
The DNA here is from genome assembly GCA_945957225.1 of uncultured Sphingobacteriia bacterium. Lineage (GTDB taxonomy): Bacteria > Bacteroidota > Bacteroidia > Chitinophagales > Chitinophagaceae > Sediminibacterium. The sequence continues at coordinate 1,862 of CAMFKK010000489.1, forward strand.
TAGTTCTTCTAAATTGTTGGTAATCAAGTATTCTGGAGAGGGTATTTGATATTCCGAATAAAAGGCTTTTTGGGTAATCTTGTTTTTGATAATCCTAATAGCCGCGGGATTGGGATATACTTTTACACCCTGTTGCTCCAAGGTCTCCAGTGCATCAATATTCACCGATTCTATTTCAATAGTAATGGCATCCAATCCCTTTCCAAATGCTAAAACGGTTTCATAATCTTGGATACTACCCAAATGAAAATGGTGGCAAAGATGTGCTGCGGGGCAATTGGCATCGTTTTCTAAAACATGGGTTTCAACGGTATAATTTGCCGCTGCTTGCAAAAGCATTCTCCCCAATTGTCCACCTCCTAAGATGCCTACTTTCATTACTTGAGATTTTGTTAAAAAGCCTTGTTAAGCGCGAAGATATAGAACCAATTCAATGCTTCCTTGTTTGATAGCTCAAAAAGGGTATTTTTGTAGCAATGAGACCTGACTACCCACATAAGGTTTTTAGCGATATTCGTATCAGTTATTGTTTACTCATGGTTGCTCTGGCCATGGATGCCTTGGTATAGTTGAGATCCGCGTTCCTATAACGCAAACAATTCATTTATTACCCATATTTATTTAAAACTACTTCTATGGAAGCTTTACATGCTATCATTGATCAACCCAATACAGCTATAGATTTCTTGCCTTTACAAGGAACTGATTATGTTGAATTTTATGTTGGCAATGCCAAACAAGCAGCTCATTTTTACAAAACCGCATTTGGTTTTCAGTCTTTGGCTTATGCTGGTCCTGAAACTGGGATAAAAGATCGAGTTAGCTATGCTGTTAGACAGC
>CAMFKK010000490.1 GCA_945957225.1 uncultured Sphingobacteriia bacterium
CACCCCACTCGACTAGTCGTCGGCAGCGTCAGATGTGTATAAGAGACAGGTTATCTCACCGTTTGAATATTCTTTGATTAGGTTCTTTTTGTCCATAAATTTCAATTATTAAACTCCATCTATTTACTAAATATTCCTACTTTCATCATTACTTTAAATTAGAAATTTCTGTCTTATTCATAAAGATGATTTTCCCTTTGGCTTTTCCAGTATTGACCATTTCATCGGCACCACTTGAAGCTCCACCAATTCTTAGTACAGCGTCACAGTGATCAATCAATTGAACCGCACTGGGATGAAAGATTTCATTAAAGATGGTATCGCCAACGGCTTTGGATCCCGCAGCCTTAATCAATGGCATGGCAAACCATTCACCTAATACGGGCATATGCCCCATTCTATATAATTCCAATGCTGTATCTGTCATGGCTTTTACGTTGGCTTCAATTAATTCAGGAATATCATTGGTACCTGATCTATATGGTCCAGCTACTAAAATCATCAAGGGTTTTGACATAGTTATTGTTTTGTTGTAGTCAGTTCATACCCTTCCCATTTCCAGGGTATACAAGTGTCTGCCAAAAGTTTTTGTAACAAAGTTTGAAAGCTGTATTCACCATTTTCACTATTGGATAGAATGATGATTGATATGTCTTTGTCAGGGAAATTGATATTGTAATTTCTCCAAGAACCTCCATTACCTTCTTTAAAAAAGGCTTTGCCATAGGAACAATTAAATACTCCCCAGCCCAAGCCATAGGACAATTGAATTCCATCGTTTTCTGTAGTGGTTTCAGAACTAATAGGAGGGAATTGTGTTTTGGAATGGATGGCAATTTGGGGAGCTAACATTTCTTTTAAACCCCTTTTACTCAAACCCTTTTCTTGCATCACCTGTTCTACAAATCGGCTATAGTCAGCAATGGTTGTTACTAAAGAACCTCCAGCAACTGCCTCGGTTCTTTTTTTCTTTTGATCTATGAGACCATTGTTTAAATGACCCACTGCTACATTATCATCTCCAAAACTATCGTGCCATACATAACCTGTTCTATTCATTCCCATTGGCTTAAAAATTCTTTCTGTTGCCAATTTGTCAATTGGTTGCTTGGTTATTTCTTCCAAAACCAATTGTAATAATTTAAAACCTTCACCGCTATAGGCATATTTTGAACCAGGTGTAAAATAGATTTTCATGATCCCCAAAGTATCTGGTTCCGAACCATAGGGATTAAACCATCGCACATTTGGTAAACCAGTGGTATGACTCAAACACATTCTGGCTGTAATCAATTTCCAACGTTCGTCAGATTTTAAGTCTGCAAAATATTCATAAGACCCAATATCATTTTTTAGGTATTGATATAATGGTTTGTCTAAATCAAAAACTTTTTCGTCCATTAATTGCATACATAAATAACCAAAAACTGCTTTGCTCAATGAAGCCCCATATACAATACTAGCCGTATCTAATAGTTGATTTTTAGGTTGATTCCTAAAACCATAAGACTTAATAAATGCTGTTTTATTTTTATTCAAAATGGCCAAACTCAATCCCTGAATATGTTGTTCCTGCATGACCTCTTTAACTGTCTGGTCAATGGTAGCAAAAGATATGGTACTACCATCCAATCTTTTGATGGATTGAGCTTTTGCAAAAGCAACGCCAAATAGTAGGCTAAATAATATCAGTTTGGTTCTTAGCCTTGATCAAGTATTGGTATTCAATAAGTTTGGATTCTGATTTATGCAGGCTCCCAAAGTTCAATCTTATTTCCCTCAGCGTCCAGAATATGCACAAACTTGCCGTAGTCATAAGTTTCCATTTCATCTAAAATGGTTACTCCCTCTTCTTTTAATTGAACAATCAATGCCTCCAAATCGTGTACACGATAGTTAATCATGAACTCCTTATTGGAAGGTTCAAAATACTTGGTGGTTTCTGAAAAAGCACTCCATTGGGTAGTCCCCTTTTTTTCAGGATCAGCTTCTTCTCTCCATTCAAATCCACAGCCATAGTCATTGGTATCCATCCCCAAATGGGTTTTATACCATGCGTTCATGGCTTTTGGATCTTTACACTTAAAGAATACGCCGCCAATACCAGTTACTTTTTTCATAGGGATGCTATTTTCCATTGTTTGATCATGATTTTATTTTACTTGCTGCCAATTCCTGATGCATAAAACGTTTGGTCAACCATTTTCTAATGGGCAGGTCATAGAGTTTTAAAGCCAGGTAGGCTATGCCGATGGTAGCAATGATTAAAGGGATTCCCACTTTTACACCCAATTCTAATGGCACTTTATTATTGGAAACCCAAGCGTAAAACATCAGGATAAAAGGGAAATGGGTTATGTAGAGTGGATAAGAAATATCGCCAAGGGCAATACAGCATTTTTCAATCAAGGGGTGTTTGATTTTTCCAATGGCTCCCATGTAAATGATTATTGGAAAGACCAAGGATAGAATCAATGATTCATATAAACCGTTTAGCCAAACATTGCTATGGTCTCCCACTCTTGGCGATGCTAGCACCAAGATCAATAAAAGACTGGCTGCAAAAAAAGTATTTTTTTCAGTTTGAATTTTAACCATTCTTCTTAGTAACATACCTGCCATATATGGAAACAACAGTCTGGTAAATCCTATAGCCAATTGTTGAGGTTCCAAAGACCATCCAC
>CAMFKK010000491.1 GCA_945957225.1 uncultured Sphingobacteriia bacterium
AGCCAACGGCTTTTATATAGGTACTCTTGCCTCCCATATTGGCACCAGTTAAGAAGATAAAATTTCTGCTAATGTCAAGTTCGGTATCATAAGCCACAGGTGTTGGCAATAGCAAATGATAGAGACCGCGTGCTTCTACAAAAGGTTGGTCACTGGCTTCAAATGATGGAAAAGCAAACTGAAATTTTTCCTGGGCAATGGCCATACTCATATAAGCGTCCAGCTTAAAAAAAATCTCAATCAAATCATTGGAGGCTCTTTTAAAATGGTTGCGCAAAAAGATGCCATATTCCAAAATGGTTTTTGGGCTTAATTCGGTTCCCTTGGCCACTTGCATCATGTCTTTGAGACTTGCCTTGTTTAACAAATGCTCCATGCTCTGGACCCAGATTTGCAATTGCTTGCTCAATGGGATGCTACGAAACAATTGTAGAATTTTGTCCATACCCTTTAGAAATTCAATGGTATGTTCTACCGTGTACTTGGTAATGGAATAATCAGGGGCGTGAAAGTATTTGTAAAAAAGGCTATTGAATAGGGATGGCTGATGGGGGTACTCATCCATGGGTGTTTCATAGTATTTTTCCAATACCATGATACTCCCATTGGTTACTTGTGTCAGGGGCCAATCGGCTTGTAAGCCTTGTAAAATTTGAATGGTTTTCTGTGTGTCTTGAATACTGGCAATACTATGCAAGGGTGTGCTCAGGAGCCATCTAAAATGCTCCCTTCCCCCGTTAGTATGGGTAAAGTTTAGGTGATGAAAAACAGACTGTTCCTCATCCCTATGAAAAATGGAAAGGTCAGTTAGTGTGGTCTTGTCTACTTGCACGTGCGCTATTTATCGTTCAAATTGCAATCTCATTCCTTGCTTAGATGCATCAAAGCTACCGTTTCCATAAACCAGATGTCCATTGACAAAAGTATTGTTCACTGTAGCAGGGAATTGGAATCCTTCTAGTGGGCTCCATCCGCATTTATAATGAATATTTTCTTTTGACACGGTACTTGATTGGTTTAGGTCTACCAATACCAGATCAGCAAAATAGCCTTCTCTAATATAGCCACGTTCTTTGATTTGAAAACAATCGGCCACCGCATGACTCATTTTTGCTACCACTTTCTCTAGGCTAATCTTGCCTTGCTGTACATAGTGCAGCATCAGCAAGACGGAATGTTGCACCAAGGGCAGCCCTGCGTGCGCGTGTAAATAGTCTTCCTGTTTTTCAGCCCAGGTATGTGGTGCATGATCCGTGGCAATCAGGTCTAAACGATCATCCAACAAGGCTTCCCAAAGACCGTCCCTGTTTTCAGGCGCTTTAATGGCTGGATTACACTTGATCTGATTACCCAGTCTGGCATAGTCATCACTGGTAAAATGCAAATGGTGTACACAAACTTCAGATGTGATGCGTTTGTCTTTTAAGGGAATCATATTGGTAAAGAGTTGCAATTCTTTGGCTGTGCTAATATGCAGAATATGCAAACGGGTATTGTATTTTTTGGCGTATTGGATGGCCCTAAAAGAAGATTCAAAACAGGCTTCTTCATTGCGGATAATGGGGTGCCATGAAGCATCCAAGGATTTGCCGGAGGCGATGGCTGCTGCTAAATTTTCTTTGATAATTCTTTCTTCTTCACAATGTGTAGCAATTAGTAATTCAGAACTTTCAAAAACTCTTTCTAAAACTAGTGGATTGTCTACCAATAAATTTCCTGTTGAAGAACCCATAAAAATCTTAACACCACAAACATCGTTTTTCTTGTCATTGGTTTTTAAAATCTCGTCTAGGTTATCATTAGAAGTACCCATGAAAAAACTATAATTGGCAATAGAACTTTCACCAGCAATACTGTATTTGTTTTCTAATAATTCCTGGGTAAAAACTGGAGGATTGGTGTTTGGCATTTCCATAAAACTGGTAACTCCACCAGCCACAGCTGCTCTTGCTTCAGAAGCAATATTGGCTTTATGGGTAAGACCTGGTTCTCTAAAATGCACTTGGTCATCAATGGCGCCAGGAATCAAGTGTTTGCCAGTGCCATCTATTTCATGAGTATTACCCTTTGGATCAATGATGCCTCCAATTTTATCTATTCTACCATCTTTGATGAGTAGGTCTCCTTGAATTTGTTTGCCTTCATTTACTATACTACAGTTCTTGATCAGGTATTGCTCCATGTGAAAATTTTATGGCTGCAATTTAGGCAAACTGGAACAGGAATAGCGGAAAATTCAAAGGGTTTAGTCTTCAAAATGAATGGAGAATACCACCATTCTAGAAAGGATCTTTTCTAAGTTATTGGAATATTTGAGTGCTGGGTCTACTTGGTGCAGATTACTGAATCCATTGCTGATTTTGATTTCGGGAGAAATGGTTACAAAGGGCAGGTAAAAATTAAAGCCTATTCCCGCTTCATATCCAAAATCACCTTTTTTGAGTTTGATTACGTCATCTGCATTCCGGGCCGTAGAATTGCTAGCAAGGTCAATATCATATTTTAAACCAGCCATCATATAGGACCTAAAATTGCCAATCCTATCTGAGTTAAATTTAAACTGCAATGGAAAGCTCACAATATTACTAGGAAGCACCTGTTGTTGGTTGGTACCTTCTCCTGGTTTAGTGCTACCTAATGTGTAGGATAAGTATTTGGATCCACCAATGATTAAC
>CAMFKK010000492.1 GCA_945957225.1 uncultured Sphingobacteriia bacterium
AATTAAACACCTCTTTGTTGCTTTTACCTAAGACTCCAATGGCACGCAGAATTGCAGACCGCAGGGTTGGATTCTTTACAGATGATTTTGTAAAGTATAGCGATGAACAACAAGAAGTAGAAAACGTAGCATTTGCTGTTCGCTGGCGCTTAGAGCCAAAAGATGGCGAATGGGAAAAATGGATGAAGGGAGAATTGGTAGAACCAAAGAAACCAATCATCTATTATATTGATCCAGCTACCCCTAAACAATGGCGCAAACACCTGATTGCAGGTATCAATGACTGGCAGGCTGCTTTTGAAAAAGCAGGTTTCAAAAATGCCATCATGGGTAAAGAGTGGCCAGAAAACGATTCAACTATGAGCATGGAAGACGCACGCTTTTCTGTAGTGCGCTATTTTGCTTCAAACATTGAAAACGCATATGGTCCTAACGTACACGATCCACGTAGCGGAGAAATTCTAGAAAGCCATATTGGTTGGTACCACAACGTTATGAAGTTGGTGCATGACTGGTATATGGTTCAAACAGCTGCAGTAGATGCGGGTGCTAGAAAAATGAAATATGATGATGAGCTGATGGGCGATTTAATCCGCTTTGTATCTTCTCACGAAGTAGGACATACTTTGGGTCTTCGTCACAACATGGGTAATAGCTCACAAACACCAGTAGAAAAGCTGCGCGATAAAGCCTGGGTAGAAGCCAATGGTCACACTGGTTCTATCATGGACTATGCACGTTTTAACTATGTAGCTCAACCAGAAGACAATATTAGCCGCAAAGGATTGTATCCTAGAATTGGCGATTATGACAAATGGGCTATGAAATGGGGTTATGGATATATTCCTGGAAAAACAGAAGAGGAATCTAAAATCAACAGTAGCAAAATGGTTACTGCTGCTTTAAAAGAAAACCCACGTCATTGGTTTGGAACTTATGAAAGTGGTAATAGGGCTGATCCTAGAAGCCAGAGTGAAGATTTGAGTGATAACGCTGTAAAAGCTAGTGAATATGGTATCATGAACCTAAAAAGGGTGATGAAAGGCTTACCAGAATGGACCAAGGAAGAAGCTGATCAAAACCAGAACATTGCCAATATGTATACTCAAGTATTGGGTCAGTTCAGAAGATATGCAGGACACGTAACATCTAATGTTGCTGGTGTGTATGAAACTTTCAAAACTGCAGAGTCAAACGAAGCGGTTTATGAAATCACACCTAAAACACGTCAAAAAGAAGCGGTGAACTACTTGAACAAACAAGTATTTGAAACCCCAACTTGGTTAATTGACAAAGCGCTTTGGAATAAGATCAACAACCCTGTTGCAAATGATCCAGTTAGTGGTATGCAAGAAGGTGTTTTGAATGGTTTAATCAGCGCAGATAGATTGGGCCGTTTGCAATTGAGTGGTGAGCGTTTTGGAGCAGACAAAGCCTATAGTGCATTTGATTTGTTGGGCGATGTACAAGGAAATTTGTTCAGCGAGTTAAACAGCAAAAAGCAAATTGACCACTATAGAAGGTTATTGCAAAAAGCTTATGTAGACAGATTATTGAGCATTCTTAATCCAGCTACAGGTGGCTTGACCATTACTATCAGTTTTGGAGGACCAGCAGGACCTTCATTTGATCCTAAAAAATCTGATGTACCAGCCATTGTGCGTGCACAGTTGGTAGCATTACGTTCTCAATTGGGAACTGCTGCTGCAGGTTTTGGAGACAAGTTGAGCAAAGTACATTTGCAAGATTTATCAGAAAGAATCAAACAAGGTTTGGATCCTAAATAATCCAGAATAAATAGTTAAAAAAACCGTCCCATTAAACCGGGGCGGTTTTTTTATTGTTCCAATCAAAGGAACCTATTTGATAACTTTGATAAAATGACACTGATGAAACCCTACCTGCTGATAGTATCTCTTTTCATCCTAACAGGAGTTAATGCGCAGAAAAATAAAACCCTGATTGGATATTTGCGTGATAGTGTTACCCATGCCCCAGTGGTATTGGCTAGCATTAGCAATAACAATAGTGGGCAGATAGTAATGACAGGCAATACGGGCAGATTCAAACTCAATGTAAAGACAAATGATATTATTTCATTTGCAGCAGTAGGATACCATTTTGATACAGTACAATTAACACGTAACTTTTTAGAAAAAGACAGTATTGATTTATTTGTATCACCCCTCTCCCATGACCTGGGCAATGTAACCGTTACTGCAAAAGGTATGAGTGCTTATCAAATGGATAGCATGGAAAGAAGAAATGATTTGTTGCACGATATGGTCTCCTACAAGAAGCCCACATTTGCGCTAGCCAATAGTGGTGCGGGATTAGGCATAAGCATTGATAGGTTTTCCAAACACGAGAAAAGCAAAAGAAGGGCTTTGGATTTCTTTGATCGCAATGAAAAAGAAGCTTATATCAATTACCGATATTCCCAACAATTAGTAGCTGAGAGTACCGGATTCAAAGACGATACCCTAAGACAGTTTATGCAACAGAGTAGACCCTCTTATGAATGGTTAAGAAGCAATCCTTCTGATGAAGACATACGCTACTATATCAACGAACAGTTGAAACAATTTAAGAAAGAATAAACTACTAATTTACTCGTAACGTAGGGCTACAATTGGATTGAGTCTAGCGGCCTTCAT
>CAMFKK010000493.1 GCA_945957225.1 uncultured Sphingobacteriia bacterium
TCCATTATTATTGCAGCAGCAGGTTATATTATCAATGATTATTTTGACCTAGATATTGACCAAGTAAACAAACCCAACAAAGTGGTTGTGAATACCATTATCAGTAGGAGATGGGTGATTTTCTGGCATATGAGTCTAAGTTTGATTGGCATCTATGCAACAATTTATGCCCTAGATTTTCATAATTTTTGGCACTTGGTTATGGCCAATATGTTTAGTGTTATATTTCTATGGATTTATAGTACCTCACTTAAAAAACAATTATTAATTGGTAATATTCTAATTTCCATATTAACCGCTTGGGTTATTGGTGTCTTATACTTTTCTAAATATCCTCTTGACGCAATAAATACCATTAGTCAGCCTAATATCCAAAATGTTCGTTTTTTTAGACTAACCATTTTATATGCCGCTTTTGCTTTTATCATTACACTGATTAGAGAAGTGATTAAGGATATGGAAGATGTGGAAGGAGATAGGAAATATGGTTGCAAAACTATGCCAATAGTATGGGGATTAAACGTAAGTAAGACTTTTGTAGCAGTTTGGATGATTGTTTTAATTGCCGCTTTATTGTTATTGCAATTATATGTTGTTCAAATGGGATGGTGGCTAAGTATTGTATACTGTTTGTGTTTGGTAGTTGCCCCTTTATTGTTAGCATTTAAACAATTGTTCAAAGCCAAGTCCGCAGCGGATTTTCATCGATTAAGCAATATTATCAAATTTGTCATGTTAACTGGTATAGTATCCATGATTTTCTTCCGTTTCTATCCATAAACTAACAAAGAACATGAAGGAATTTATTTTGGCTTCACAATCGCCACGAAGAAAACAATTATTAGAATGGGCAGAATTGAATTTTGAAATTATTGTTCAGTCTACAGACGAATCTTATCCTGATCACCTACCCTTAGACCAGGTACCAATTTATATTGCGCGTCAGAAAGCCTTGACAGTTAGAAAGCATGTTCAAACCACATTTCATGGACAATTCGCATCTACACCCATCTTGGCCGCAGACACCATTGTGGTCTTAGATGGCAAAGTCATTGGCAAACCCAGCAACAGAGAAAATGCCATAGAAATTCTACAGTCCTTATCTGGTCAATTACACCAAGTAATCACTGGTGTGGTTCTTATCAATGGACAACAAGAGATTGTCTTTTCAGATATTACTGAAGTAAAATTCCATCCCTTGACCATAGAACAAATCAGCCATTATGTTGACAAATACCAACCCTATGACAAAGCCGGAGCTTATGCCATCCAAGAATGGATTGGCGTTGTAGGGATCGCATCCATTAAAGGTGATTTTTACAATGTAATGGGATTACCTGTTAGCCGTGTTGTAAAAGCTTTGGAACAACTTGAAATTAGCCCCAATTAAATGCTATATCTAATTCTAAATCAGGATGTAAGCTTCTTTCAACGGGGCAGGTTCTAGCTGATCGCTCTAAAATCTCTTTAGTTTTTTCATCTAAGTTTAAACCCGAGGGTATAAATACATGGGCCACAATTTTGCCCACCCTTCTTGGGTCAGAAAACATGATTTTGGTTACATCTACACGGGTGCCGTCTAATTCAATACCCATAGTTTCTGCTTTGATGCCCATAGTGGTAACCATGCAAGAACCTAGTGCAGTGGCTAATAAGTCTGTTGGTGAAAATCTTTCTCCCTTTCCCTTATTATCTGTAGGGGCATCGGTTTCAATTTCAGTACTACTTTGTAAGTGTGTACAGCTGGTTCTTAACCCGGATTTATAAATAATTTGTGAAGTCATTGCGTAATTTTTGCCCTAAATTTACAAGTATCAAATCAAATGTAGTGAAGCAATTCTTTTTAATTACAGCTATCCTTTGTTCGGTATTTGCGTATGCGCAACAAAAGCAACCCTCGGCTGCTGCCCAGGAAAAAATGCAGAAAAAGGCCGATAAACGTGAAAGAATCAACCAATTAATCAAGCAGGAAGAAGAGGGGGCTATGATTTTTCAAAAACAATCTGCTTTTGGATTTAAGTTTAATACTGATGGTTGGAGTGCTTTTTTAGAAAAAGGTAAATACAAGACTTTAACCAAGACCAATTTATTTTGGTTTGAACTAGGTGAGCGTAAGGATAAAAAAGAAGAAAAAGTGCCAACATTAAGTACATCTCAAGGTTTTGTGGTGTTTTCTAGTTATACCTATGGTAAACAGAATAATTTTTATTATGCCAAACTAGGTTTTGGACAACAGAAATTGATTGGAGGAAAAGGAAATAAGAATGGGGTAGCGGTTTCAGCTATTTATGGCGGAGGCTTAACCATGGGATTATTAAAACCCTATTATATAGAAGTAGAGAATCCTTTTGGAAGTGGCAAAAGAGAAACCATTAAATACAATAACAACGATAGTTTATTCCTAGATCCAACCGTTATAATTGGTAAAGCAGGTTTGGGTAAGGGTTTTAATGAAATGCAATTTATTCCAGGCGCTTATGCTAGAACTGCGGTAAGATTTGATTATGGACGATATAATGAAGTTCTCTCAGCTATTGAAGTAGGTCTAAATGTGGAGTACTATTCTAAAAAAATGCCCATTGTCTTATTGAATGACCCTAAAAGCTTGTTTTTCAACGCCTATGTTTCTATTGTTTTTGGTAAACGAAAGTG
>CAMFKK010000494.1 GCA_945957225.1 uncultured Sphingobacteriia bacterium
ACCTTACCGTATTTGAGTAATAAACTATCAGGAATTATTTTAGCATTTTTTTGAATGCTTCCATTGCGCAATTTAAATTGGTCAAAAGCTGCTTTTATTTTATTCATCTCATTGGGCTCTTCCATTACTGAAAGATTCATGTCTGCATTAATTTTAAATACTTGATTACCCTCTTGAAATAATTTACCTAGTATAAATCCATTCACCTCATTCTTGGTTTGCATCAAGGGATAAGCGCGCGTACTATTAAATTCCTTGGTGGTATCTAATCCTGCGCCCATCCAAGTAGCAGTTGCTGGTATGTTTATTTGATAGCTATTTTTGAGCCACTGCAAAATGCTTGGTGTAATATCAAAATGGGTAGAAATGGCATGCATTTGAGCAGGTCTTTTCAACAATGGCGAATAAATGATCAAAGGCACATGGTAACGGTCTAGTTTGGTTGTCATGGGAATTTCTGGTAAACGGTGGTCTCCTGTTACAAGAAAAACCGTATTAGCATATTCAGGTTGTTTGCTATACTCATTGAAAAAATACTGAAGAGCAGCATCTAGGAAAAGAACACTGGCTAATTGTTGTTTGTATTGTCTCAAACTCTTTTTAGCATTGTCATTCATACCCAATTCCGTCATACGGGTCTCAAACCTGTCTACCCATTTTTGCTGGTCATTGACTAAGAAAGGACTATGGGTAGACAAGGTTAAAATGGCATTGATATATGGACCAGCAGGCTGTTTTGCCAAATCAGCAAAATATCTACGGAACAATTCCTTGTCTCCATACCCCCAACTAAATCCTGAAGAACTAGATGGCATTTTTTGATAACCAACTCCAAAAGATTTGATATCCTGAATTTTTGCAATACCCGTTTTGCGCAAATAATCATCCATAAAATCAAAATGCGCATCACCTCCATAATAAAATGCAGTTTGATACCCATTTCTACCCAACACTGAAGCTAGAGATAGATGCTCGGGCATGGCAGTACTCATTTCATTAAAACCGTTTTTGCCAAAGGGCAAGGAACCTAATACAGATGGCAATACTGCAAAAGTTCTTCCCCCTTCACTTAAGAAATTAGGCCAGTACAAACTTTGTTTGGAAAGGGAATCTAAGAAGGGCGTAAAATTTCCCATATATGCGCCACTATTGGTAAAGGCTCTTCCCAAACCTTCCACCATGATCAAAACAAGATTTGGCGCTTTATTGCCCTTGTTAAAAAAGGGCGATAATTTATCTGCACTACTATCTACTGTGTGTAAAAAAGGATATTCTTTGGGCTGCAAATAGTCAAAAGCTACCATACTGCTGTCTGCCTCTCCACCAAAATCACCACTATATTGGTCATCATAGATATTGACAAATTGTTGTTTTGGAAAAAAGTATTTGACACTTGATGCATAAAAATATTGCGGCTTATTTACGCTTAGGTTTTGATTGTATTCTACCGCTATAGGCCTGATTCTACCTCTAATTGGTTTCTTTGAAAGTATTACAATAAAGCAACTTGCTACCAGTAGCCAGGCTATGTTTACATGCACTTTAAGTTTGGCTGGAAATTTTTTAAAGACCCAAACCAATAATGCCATGACTCCTATGATAATGGCAATAGTCCAAAAATTTAAAACACCAGAAGCACCTACTGTTAATTTTATTTCATCAAGTGAATAGCCCCATATATCTGCGCCCAATGGTACCAGCGTTGTTAAGAAATATTTTGACAAGAAGATTTGCAATAAAATCAATACAAAAAAAGCAGCTTTTAAAAACCAATCTGCCCCTTTTTGGTGTAATTGATAAATGGCCGTATAGGGAATAAAAAAAGTAAGGCCGCTTGAAAAAAGAAACACAAAATCAGCAAGTATACTATTAACTAATAGGTGACTTACACTCCCTTCAAACCCGTGCTTCCAATAACTATACCCAAATTCATATCCCCTAAACAATATAAACAATAATATACCTGTTAGAAATATTTGGGCAAACTGTTGAACTGGAAAATAGACATTTCTTTTATATGCATCTGTATTCTGAATGTTTGCTTTGGCAGTTTGTTGTGGTGCAAATCCGGCCCTGGTAATTACCCCCCATGACTTTACGTCTTGAAAATAATCAGCAAATCCATTAATGGCAGACCATACTACAAAGGGGTGGTAGACAAAGGGTTCAATCATGGCCATCAATAATAACTTGGCCAAATCACCTTTGTTCTTATACTGATTAAAGGTTGATGCCTCCATTAAAATGGCTATAGCCGAAAAGAAAAAAGCACAACTCCAAATAAAAGCAAAAAACCATCCAAATACAGGCCAATTGATTTCTCCAAGAATTCCCATGATGACAAAAAAGAGGATCCCAAAAAATTCTATCGGCGCAGCCAACATTTCAAAAAAGAACCAATAGGGATAACTCAACATTCCAAGCAATCCAAATTTGGGATTAAAGAATAATCTCCTATGGTCTCTTAATGTTTCAATGGTTCCCCTGGTCCATCTATTTCTTTGTCTCTGTAGTACTTTAGCCGTTACCGGTGCTTCTGTCCAACAAAGCGGTTCTGGAATATAAACAACGGAATAATGCAAATCTTGTTCGTGCATATACCTACGCATCCGCACTACTAATTCCATATCTTCTCCAACTGTATTGGTA
>CAMFKK010000495.1 GCA_945957225.1 uncultured Sphingobacteriia bacterium
TTAATCTCTATTATCAAAATATTCGGGTAAATGTAGACCAACGCATCAGATCTTTCTGGAAACGATAAACCAACAAAAAAAGACCCCGCTCTTTCAAACGAGGTCAGCCGGTTTACCCTAGGAAATTGGATTTTACTGTTTGGTAAAACGGAAAGACTTTATAAAACTATCTCTAAAAAAAGCGTTCAAAACATAGACCCCACTGCGCAAATCGCTCAAATTCAAAGCTATTCGCTGATTGCCCGCTTCCATAGAAGTGACAACCGTCTTGGCCACCCTGCCCTGAATATCCAGAACCTTGATTACCAACCTACCGGTAGTGCTGTCTAGCACAGTCAGGTGGCTGCTATCTTCCACCAGCATGGGTTGCAAACTTTCAATGTGCATCTGGATGCATTTATCAGTTAACGGTTTAGGGGCGGGGGGACATTCCAATGACACCGCGGCAGCAAAATCTGCTGCTTGATTTTTTAAAAAGCGGAAAAATGGGGGTTTTATTGTGCTGAGCGAGGGCTATTTTTCAAAAATCTCCTGCTCAGTTGCTTTCTCCTTACAATATGAGTTTTATCCATTCTTACGGTATTTAAATCTACCGTTTGAGAAATCAGGAAAGTTACCGCTTCTAATCTTTGAACCACCGGTTTAGAAAGCCAATAATTTAAATCATTCAATTTTTCATCAAACGAATTAAGCTTGGCTTTATGTACTACTGGAGCGATGTTCATATTAAATAATAATACACAAATTACTTAAAAATCCGTGTTTCACGGTATTTGTTGGGCTCCGCTGCTGACTAGTTTTGGGTATGAAAAAGCTAGCCCTCTTACCCCTATTGTTGATGGTCATTTTTGTTAGTGCCCAAAATACGGGGGCTGTTCCAGTAAAATTTGGTTGCCTATCTGGCAATTGTGAAAATGGAACAGGTAAGTTCCGTTTCAAAGACAATAATGTGTACGAAGGCCAGTGGAAAAATGGCAAGCAAGAAGGTAAGGGTAAACTAACCTTAACAAGTGGTGCCTTTTATCAAGGTGATTTTAAAGCCGGCAAAATGCAGGGCAAAGGAAAATTCACATTAGATTCTGGTGATTATCTAGAAGGAGATTTTAATGATGACCGTTTTGAAGGGCAGGGTGTATTTATTTTCAAGAGCGGGATCAAAATGGGTGGCACTTATGTAAATAATACCATTAAAAATGGCTACCAAATTTATAAGGATAGTAGCCGCTATGATGGTGACTTTTTGGCTAATTTAAGAGATGGCAAGGGTGTGATGCAATACAAAGATGGCAACATCTATAGTGGAGAATGGAAAAAAGACAAACGTCAAGGAAAGGGAGAAATTAAAGATAAAAATGGGAACATCCTTTATAGTGGCTACTGGGCTGCAGATAGTATGGTGTACCCAGAAAATAGCCTATTAGTGAAAGAAAATAATTTTAAATTTTATGCCGACATTTTTAAAAGACATTATTCAGGAGGACAAGAAATTATGGTGAATGGAGTCAAAGGTGGGGTAGGTTTAGAGATTGACTTTACACTTTTCCAAGATTTTAGTTTTAGCGCTATTTGTGTTACCAAACTACTTATTGATGGTAAAACTTATACCAAAAAGGCATCCTGCAAGGGTGAATTAAACACCAAGACAAACCAAGTAAATTTCTCCGAAAAAGAAATCTTGACCCAAGACCAAATTCCCTCTCAACTCAAATGGCAGTATGCAAGTTTTAACTTGAACCTATTTGCGGACAATGATAGAAAAGGACACTATTTAATGAATAGTTTGAGTACAGATGGCAATGGTTTGAGAACTGAATTGAAAGACAATTAACTAACTTAGTTTCCGTACACACTCAAGAACTTGATGCGCATGATCTTGAGCTGTTCCCAGCTATAATCATTATCGCTTAATTCCTGACGCGCCACGTCTAGTGAAGAAGTCTGACAGCTTTTGAAATATTCAATAATGTCTTCTTGGTCATATTCGTCCAACCACTCGTCAATAGCATAGTCAAGATTCAATCTGGTACCACTGGCAGCAATGGTTTCCATTTCTTCCAACAACTCGTCAAGTTTTAGACTCTTGTTCTTGGCAATGGTTTCTAGTGGAATTTTCTTGTCTACGTTTTGGATAATATAGATTTTGTTATTCCCCTTATTGGCCACGCTGCGCATGACAAACTCATCGGGTTTTTCAATATCGTTCTCCTCTACGTATTTGGCAATCATTTCTACAAAAGGTTTGCCGTATTTAATAGACTTACCCTTACTAACTCCCTGGCATTTCTCCAATTCTTCCAAACTGGTGGGATACAAAGTGGCCATGTCTTGCAAAGAATTCTCTAAGAAGATCACAAAAGGCGGAAGGCTTTTTTTCTTGGCTTCTCTTTGACGCAACTCTTTAAGCATTTCAAAGAGTTTTTCATCAGCAGCGGCACCGGTTTGATTGGCGTTCTCTCCTTCTTCATCATCCGCATTGGCGTCTTCAAACAAGTTGTTGAGCACAATCTTAAAGGAAGATGGTTTTTTCAAGAACTTCTCTCCCTGCTCGGTAACTTTTAATAAGCCGTATTCTTCAATGTCTTTTTTGAGTAGATTCTCCAACAGCATTTGTCTAATCAAACTGCTCCACAAATGGCTGTCTCTT
>CAMFKK010000496.1 GCA_945957225.1 uncultured Sphingobacteriia bacterium
TGGTCAGCTGGATGGGATTTTAGAAAAGCTTATTTACTCTTAAAGGAGAATCAAAAAAAACATCCTGACTTCTTACCCAATCAGTTAATGTCTGGTGCATTAATAGCAGCTATTGGAACTATCCCATCTAGTTATAAATGGATTGTTAGTCTGTTTGGCATGAAAGGATCCATTACAGAGGGGATGTCTCTAGTGCGTAATTTTACCTATAGCAATGACCCTTGGGCCAAAATTTACTCCAACGAATCCGCATTTGTATATGGGTATCTGATGTTCTATATTGAGAACAAAAAAGACGAAGCCCTTGCTTTTGTACAACAAAGAAAATTGGACTTAGTACACAACCATTTGCTTTGTTTTATGGCAGCCAATCTTGCCATCAATAATAAACAAACGGCTATTGCAGGTTCATGGATACAAAACAGAGATAAGAGTCCAGAATATTTGACCACACCCGTTTGGGATTTTGAAATGGGTTTTGTAAAACTCTATCACTTAGAGCTTCCAGAGGCAATCAAACATTTAGAGCAGTATCAAAAAGATTTCAAGGGTAGATTCTATGTAAAAGATGCCTATAACAAATTGAGTTTGGCTTATTATTTACAGGGCAATCAAGCTGCAGCTAATGCTACTAGAAATAAAATTTTGAAATATGGTGCTTTAGATACTGATGCAGATAAAAAGGCACAGAAAGACGCCAAGACCAATTTTTGGCCCAACACCTTATTACTAAAAGCCAGGTTATTAAATGATGGAGGTTTTCACAAAGAAGCGTTGAGTATTCTATATGGCAAATCCATAGAACAATTTAACACAGAAGAAGACAGACTAGAATTTACCTATCGCGTAGCAAGAATCTATGACGACCTTGGCCGTAATGAAGATGCTATTAAGTATTATCAAACCGCTATAGTTTTGGGTGAACATAGAAAAGAATATTATGCTTCAAGGGCTGCTTTACAAATTGCACAGATTTACGAAGAGCGGGGGCAAAAAGCATTGGCCATTACTTATTATCAGAAATGTCTTGACATGGATGATCACGAATACAAGGATTCCATTGACCAGCGTGCCAAATCAGGCATTAGTAGGTGCAAGGGAGAATAAAATGTTTACAGTTCTAGCATTTGCCATGGGTTTGATTTGCTCAACCGTTAGAGCTTCTATAAATTGCAGGACTTAGTTGCTAAAAAGAATCTTCATGCTCCGGAAATTACAGATTCAACATTATGCCATTATTGATGCCATTGAGATTGATTTCTCTGGGCAACTCAATATCATCACTGGTGAAACTGGTGCGGGTAAGAGTATCCTTATGGGCGCTTTGAGCCTGATTTTGGGAGACCGAGCAGACAGTGCTGTTTTAATGTATCCAGACAAGAAATGTGTGATAGAGGGGTATTTTAGTGCTGGGCATAAAACGGCTGTATTGGAATTTTTAAAGGCAAATGATTTTGATGTAGAAGAGGAATTGGTGCTTAGAAGAGAAATAGCACCTAATGGAAAGTCTAGGGCCTTTATCAATGATACCCCAACTACCTTACAACAAATTAGAGAACTAGCTTCATTGTTGGTAGATCTTCACCAACAGTTTGATACCTTAAGTTTGGGTGATGCTGGCTTTCAGCGCAATGTGATTGATGCATTGGCTGCCAACCAAGACAGACTACAAGCCTATCAAATTCTTTATCAAGAATGGCAGCAAAACCAGAAGCGCTTAGAAGCCCTAATTCAACAAAAGCAAGATTTTCAAAAAGACAGGGACTATCACCAATTTCAATTAGATGAGTTGGTAGAACTTTCCTTAAAGGAACATGAACTAGAGGAGTTGGATGCAGAATTACAATTGCTCTCACACGCAGAAGGTATTAAAACGGCTTTGAGCAAAGTTCAATTTGAATTAGAAGAATCGGACCAACCCGTTCTGCCTTTGTTCAAACAATGGATTAATCAATTACAATCTTATAGCGGCTATCATGCTTCTTTACAAAACATCATTGATAGACTGCATAGTAGCCAAGTAGAATTACAAGATATAGCAGACGAGATTGGCAGCTTGAATGGGAAAGTGAATTTTGATGAAAAAAGAATTGAATGGATTAATGAACGATTGGCAGTTGGGTATCGCTTGTTAAAAAAGCACGGCGTAAAAACCACCCAAGAACTTTTAACCATTCAAGAAAGTTTAGCAACTAGATTAGAAGCTGTTTTACAAATTGATGATACCATTACTGCAACTACCCTAGCTGTTGAAGCCCTTGCAAAAAAAGCGGTTCATGCAGCCAATGAATTGAGTGCTGCAAGAAAGGCGCAACAAGAACCTCTGGCATCAAAAGTAAATGACTTACTACATCAAGTAGGCATGCCCAATGCTAGATTAAAAATTACCATAGATCCAACGCAGCAACTTCAGGCATTTGGCCATGACCAAATTGAATTCTTATTTGATGCTAACAAAAGCAATAGATTTGAACCCATTAGAAAAGTGGCTAGTGGTGGTGAATTAAGTAGGCTCATGCTTTGCATAAAATCTTTGGTGGCTGAGTCAATAGACCTTGCCACATTGATTTTTGACGAAATTGATACAGGTATTTCTGGTGAAGCTGCCAAACAAGTTGTAATGATTATGAAAGAGC
>CAMFKK010000497.1 GCA_945957225.1 uncultured Sphingobacteriia bacterium
CACATATAGTCCTTGTGGTCCACCTTACTATTGAGTAGCTCCATCACAAGAATTACCCCTTTTTTCTCGGCCTGTCCTACAATTTGCTTTAAACCTTCGGTACAGTTTTTTAAACCAGTTTCGTCATCAATGGTTCCACGGTTACCACTGGCACAGAACAAATTGGTGTATCCTGCTGCAGCAACAAGGTCAATATGTTCGGTATAATTTTTAATCAGTTGCGCATGGTATTGTTTGTCATTCCAGCCCTTGGTCAAACCCAGTTCCGCACCATTACACATGGTAGAAATGAGGTTGTATTTTTTGAGCATGGGCCAGTCTTTTGGACCTACCAAATCCATACCTACTAGTCCCAATTCTTTAAACTGGCTACAAAGCTGTTCTAAGGGAATGGAATTATAACACCAACGGCAGGCAGAATGGTTGATATTGCCTTTTAAGGCTTGTGATGGTTGATTCATATCGGATTTGAAAGAAGACAAACCGGCACCAGCAGCCAGGGCTGCAGATCCTGCAACAATGTTTTTGATGGCGTTTCTTCTATTGGATGTTTGGGACATAGTAGCTGATAAATGAGATGAGATTATGCTTTTGTCAAAACTTCTTTTTGTTTGCCCTTCATATAAAACAATAGACCAGCAAAAGCCACCACCAAGATAACTGGGATTACTAAAGTTGCATTGATAATTTCAGGTCCCGCGGCTTTTTTAGCTTCATTTAATACATTGGCAAATTCGGTTCCAGGTGCTGCGTCAGCATACTGTTTCATATCGGCGCCAGCTGGTAATTTACCTGCAATCAAACGGTCATAATATCCACCCATAAACATCATGTAAACAGAAACGGCAAACATTCCAGCTCCTCCCATAAAGTTCAAACCAACGGCTCCAGTCTTGGGCAAGTTTTCTGAAACAAAACCCAACATGGTTGGCCAGAAATAACATACCCCCATGCCAAATACAATGGCGCCCACAAAAAGCATATTCCCGGTTGTATGACCTAATAAATAAAGACCTAGTGCCGCCAAAATTGCAGAGATCAACAATACCCCTTGTGGTGAAAACTTATGTACCACGGGCTCGGCAAATGCACGGCCTAGTACCATTACACCTGTTTCAATGGTCAACAACAAGATGGCATTGTCAGAAACATTTTTCAACAATACATCAATCCACTGACCGGTAAACAATTCTGTAATAGCCGTTCCAAACATTAATACAATCATAAAGAGGAACAATGGATTCAATACCGCTTTATACATCTCGGCAGTGGAAACCCCACTAGCAACACGTTCTGTAACAGGGAAGCTCAATTTGCTAAATAAATAACCATATATAATGGTTGGGATCACCATTAGACCAACTTGAATCTGCCAGCTAATACCCAGCTTACTCAAGAAATACACAATTAAAGTACCAATGACAATTCCACCTGGGAACCAAAGGTGAAAATGGTTCAGTTTGGTAGTTTTATTATCTGAATAAATGGTAGCTACCAGTGGATTACAAGCTGCTTCCACAGTACCATTGGCAATACCAATACAAAGAGTAGAGATAAATAAACTCCAGTATCCCCCAGCAAAAATGGTGAGTAAAATACCAATCAGGTGAAAACTAAATGCCACTAGCAATAGTTTTTTCATCCCAATGATGTCTACAAATATGCCACCAATTACTACGGCCAAGGGGAAACCCCAGAAAGCAGTGGCGGCAATAGTTCCAAGTTCTTCCGCATTTAAGTGAAACTCGGTTCCAAGTTGACCAAGAATGCCTGCGCGGATTCCAAAAGAAAGTGAGGTTACCAATAAGGCCAAACAACTGGCTACAAATAATTGGCTACGCTGTGGGGTAGTTTGCATGTCGTTAGAATTATGAAAAGCAATGTTTAGGAAGCTAAATGTAATTTTTTATTTTTAAAACTTGCTTGAATTCATCGGCAATCAAGCTATTTTTTTCGGCCATTTGGCCAAACCATTGCTTTGTGTCTGTCTGACACTATGAAAAAGTCAAAAAAATAGCTGACTGGAACAAAAAAGTATCAGTGAATTCAATAATGCTAAATTTTTAAGGCGCACTGCTTTGCTTGCATTAAATTTGAAAGGAATTTTTAAGCTTCACCCGATTGCATCATTAATTTCAAAAAAGCTATATGAATCGTAAACTCAGAATGGGCATGATTGGAGGCGGAAAAGACGCTTTCATTGGAGCCATCCACCGTTTTGCCGCCAATATGGACGGACTAATAGAAGTAGCCGCTGGTGCTTTGAGCATCAATCCAGAAGTTGCCGTTGAATCAGGTAAAATGTTGTTCCTGCCTGCTGAAAGAACTTATTTAACCTTTCAGGAAATGATTGAAAAGGAAGCCGCCCTTCCTGCAGATAAGCGTATTGACTTTGTTACCATTGTAACTCCCAATTTTGCGCATTTTGCCCCTGCCATGATGGCTTTGGAGCATGGTTTTCATGTAGTCATTGAAAAACCTATTGCCTTTACCCTAGATGAAGCCCTGCAACTCAAACAAAAAGTAGAAGAGACTGGTCTAATCCTTTGCTTAACCCATACCTATTCTGGATATCCATTAGTAAAACAAGCCAGGGCCATGGTGGCCGATGG
>CAMFKK010000498.1 GCA_945957225.1 uncultured Sphingobacteriia bacterium
CAGGTTATTAAAGCTGCTTGCCAATAGCTATCTCTACAAGGATTTGTTGACCCTGGAACAAATTAAAAAACCAGTCATTCTAGAAAAACTGCTTAAGGCACTTGCTTTGCAAATTGGTAGTGAAATCAACTATCAAGAACTTGCTCAAACCATTGGTGCAGACGGAAAAACGGTAGATAAGTATATAGACCTTTTAGAGAAAGCTTTTGTGGTGTTTAGGCTTCCTGCACTCAATAGAAATGTTAGAAATGAAATTAAGAAAGGGAAGAAGATCTATTTTTATGATTGTGGTATTAGAAATGCTGTGATCAATAATTTTAAGTCAATTGAATCAAGAACCGACGCAGGTGCTTTATGGGAAAACTATGTAATTGCAGAGCGAATGAAATATTTGCATTACAATAATATAGATGCCAAACAGTATTTTTGGAGAACAACACAACAACAAGAAATTGATCTTGTAGAGGAGCACCAAGATTCCTGGGAAGCTTTAGAATTTAAATTGAATACAAAAGCAAAGATTAGATTTCCTCAAACCTTTACTGCAAATTATCCCAACACAAACTTACTGGTTATTAGTCCTGCTAATGTAGAGGCGTTTTTAATGAAATAACTTAGCTACTGGCGTAATGATGTGTGTTTGGCCAATGATACAGCCAAAGCGGCTCGTGGTCCGTAAACCGCAGGTCCCGTTTAAACCAAACAATATTGATGCGCTGCTTTTCCAATCTGCTAGAGCAACAGATGGTGGTGGCTTTTGTTTAGAAATTAACCTTAGAAATAGGTATTTACTGCAAATTCAAATTGATCTATAAATACCCGCTTAAAGGGGTGAATATTTGTCTGTTCATAAAAAACCAACATGGCTTTTTTATATTCAACTGAGTTAATGGTTCTAAATGAAATAGGACAATAGTGATGCTGCATTAATATAGCATTACTGATAATTCTTGCCGTTCTTTTATTGCCATCTGAAAATGGTTGAATATAAGAAATGAACACTAGTGCCAACAGTGCTTTTTCAAAAACATTTTCCTTGTGATTAATCAATTGGCACATATCAGACAATGCTTCTTTAATTTGAAAAACATTATCCAGGGGTTTATAGTTTGTACCAGAAATACCAACTCTCCTGTTTCTAATATTTCTTGAAATATCCAATTCCTTGACAAGTATGCTATGAATGTCTTCAATACTTGAAACAGAAAGTGGATGAATATAGTCTGGGTGATCAATAATAAAATCTATGGCAGACTTATGGTTGAGCAGCATGGTTGCCTCATCTTTGGTTTTACCTGCGGCGGTTTCTTTGTATTTTAATAGACGCTCTGTTTCCAACAAAGAGTAAGTATTTCCTTCTATTTGGGAAGACTTCCAGCTTAGATCAATGGCAAGTCTTTCCATCTCAATTTTAAAATCAGCCTCGCTTAATTTTGAAGCATTTTCTCTAAACTTTTCTTGTAACTGATTTAGTCTGAGCAATTCTTGATTTGAAAAAATGGAAAACTGCTGAAGGGTGCTCCTTAATAATTGATGATTAAAATTTTCATTGATTGACCGCTGGTCTATTTCCTGTTCAAAATATTGGTCCAGATTAACGGGTCTTAATATCTGGTATGCCGGACTAAGGTTATATTTTCTAGATTTTAATGCACCAGTACCAACCAATAAACCCTCGGCAATAAATACCTGAAGCGTTCTTTTAAGTGTAGCAATACTTATATTCATACCAATTCCCTGCAAGATTTCAGTAGAAGAACAAGCTGGGTGATCTTTAATGAAATCTAAGATGGTATCTCTTTGTACTGCTGAATTTCTAGCCATATATCCATTTATCGCTCATTAAAATACAAAATATAGCTCAATAATCAACGTTTTTGAGCTATAAAAACAAAAATAATGAGCGATAAAAGGCTTTTAAGTGTAGATAAACTACCATTCATACCAAAACGCTTTTACAGCCCGAGGCGATGCGTAATTTAATAGCATGATTAGTTTTCTACTTTGGATGATCCTCTTTGTACTCTGCTGGCCCCTGGCCTTGCTGGGTCTGGTCCTTTATCCCCTGTTCTGGATCATCAGCATTCCCTTCCGCATTTTGGGCATTGCTTTTGACGGCGTATTTGCGCTGATCAAAGCCATTATCATGCTGCCCGCCAGGATTTTGCAGGGGAGATAATAAACAAAACTCCTTATTATTATACCCGATAGGGTGCTATTTATGATAAATTTTAAGTAAATATACCCGAAAAGGTGTATTTATTAATATATTGCTATATTTACACCCAAAAGGGTATAAAATGAATTTGTCAGACTTTGTTAAGACCAAAAGGAAATTGGTGAAACTCACACAGCCTGAATTAGCGGAAAAAGCTGGTGTAGGTTTGCGATTCATTAGAGAGTTGGAGCAGGGCAAAGAAAGCCTGAGGTTGGACAAAGTGAACCAAGTGTTGCAACTCTTCGGTTATCAAGTAGGTGCAGTGCCCCTTGCTTCAAACCAAATTTCACAATAGACGTAGAAGATCAGCCAAGAACCCCATCAATAAACTTACATGAGAAAAGCAGCCATAAAAATAGAAGACCAATTGGCGGGATGGCTTACAC
>CAMFKK010000499.1 GCA_945957225.1 uncultured Sphingobacteriia bacterium
TCCCTCATCAGTGCATGGTTATGGTCGCGAGGCTAGAACATTAATAGAGAAAGCAAGAAGGAAAGTTGCCGAATTGTTAAGCGTTTCTCCGTCCGAAATTTTTTTTACTTCTGGAGCAACTGAGTCCAACAATACCATATTGTTTGGAAATGTACTGCATAATGGCATCAAACACATTATTACATCACCAATAGAACATCACGCTGTTTTACATACGGTGCAATATTTGGAAAAAATGGGGTGGTGTAAGGTAAGCTATGTAAAATTAGATCCGAAAGGTGGAGTTGATCTAGAAGATCTTGAAAATCAAACCAAGAAACATCCTAATAGTTTGGTTTCCCTTATGCATGCCAACAATGAAATTGGCAACTTGATTGATTTAGCATTGGTAGCGAATATTTGCAAAGAAAACCAATGTCTTCTACACTCAGATACAGTTCAAACTATTGGACAAGTTAAACATGACTTAAAAAATACGCCACTAGATTTTATGGTGGGCTCTGCCCATAAGTTTTATGGACCTAAAGGTGTGGGCTTTTTATATTCCAAAAATCCCATTGCGCCTTTTATCCATGGTGGTGCACAAGAAAGAAATGTGCGCGGAGGTACCGAAAACCTTCATGGAATTATTGGTTTGGCAAAGGCTATGGAAATAAGCTATGCCGAAATGGAAGCTAACCAAAACAGAACCCTTTATCTCAAAAGATTATTAATAGAATCCTTACAACAGAATATACCAGATGTAGTTTTTAATGGGTATTCTAATGATGTGGAAAAAAGCATTCATAAAATAGTAAGTATCACTTTGCCAAATTCGCAGAATAGTGATTTGATTCTTTTCAGTTTGGATATAGAAGGCATTTATGTTTCAGGAGGAAGTGCTTGTACGAGTGGTTCACTCATTGGTTCGCACGTACTTAATGAACTTCATCCAGGCTCTGAAAACTCTGTTCTAAGATTTTCTATTGGAAAAGACAATACAGAGGAAGAAATTTTAAATGCGGTTGCCGTGCTTCAAAAAATTTATCAAAACAACCAAGGGAAATAGATTTCAAGAAGAGGGTATTGTTTTCTCTATTGGAATATAAATGTCTCTGGTTTTGTACACCAAAGGAAGCAATAACGTGAGGTATACTATGTAAACCTAAATAAGATAGATTTTAGACTATTCATCATTCTTTTTTGAAATTATATTTTGCTAGACTAAATTTGTAGCTCAGATATCAAAATAAACAATGGCTAATTCAGTAATCAAAGACACCGAGATTTTCAATCTTATAGAACAAGAGAAGAAACGTCAGCTTCATGGCGTGGAACTTATTGCTTCTGAAAACTATGTTTCAGAGCAAGTAATGTTGGCACAGGGGAGTGTGCTTACCAACAAATATGCCGAAGGCCTTCCTGGTAAACGTTACTATGGAGGTTGTGAAGTGGTGGATCAAACTGAGCAAATAGCCATTGACAGATTGAAATCGCTTTTTGGACTTGAGTGGGCCAATGTGCAACCACACTCTGGTGCACAAGCAAATGCTGCCGTAATGTTGGCGGTTATTAACCCAGGAGACAAAATACTGGGTTTTGACCTTTCTCATGGTGGTCACTTAACACATGGATCTCCTGTAAACTTTTCGGGCAAGCTATATCAACCATTCTTTTATGGTGTTGAAGAAGCTACAGGTCTTATAGACTGGAACAAAGTAGAAGAAACTGCCAAAAGGGAAAAACCAAAATTGATTATCTGTGGTGCATCAGCATATTCTCGTGATTGGGACTACGCAAAACTCCGTCAAATAGCTGATTCAGTAGGTGCTCTTTTGATGGCTGATATTTCACATCCTGCAGGGCTGATCGCAAAAGGTCTATTGAATAATCCAATCCCACATTGCCATATAGTAACTACTACCACTCACAAGACATTAAGAGGGCCAAGAGGTGGTGTGATTATGATGGGTAAAGATTTTGAAAACCCATGGGGTCATAAAACGCCAAAAGGTGAAATAAAAATGATGTCTAACTTGTTGGATATGGGTGTATTTCCTGGTACTCAAGGGGGGCCATTGGAGCACGTGATCGCAGCAAAAGCTGTCGCTTTTGGTGAAGCGCTTACTCCTGAATATACTGAATATGTGAAGCAGGTGAAGAAAAATGCAGCTGCCATGAATCAGTTTTTTGTAAGCAAAGGTTACAAAGTAATCTCAGGGGGCACTGACAATCACTTAATGTTGATAGATCTACGTTCTAAAAACCTTACTGGAAAGATTGCAGAAAACACCCTTGTGAAAGCAGACATCACCATCAATAAAAACATGGTACCTTTTGATGATAAATCACCATTTGTAACATCAGGAATGCGTGTGGGTACTGCAGCCATGACCACTAGAGGGTTGAAAGAAGATGATATGGGTCGCATAGCATCTTATATGGATGAGGCATTGATGAATCATGAAAATGAATCAAAACTTTCAGCGATTAGGTTAGAAATCAACAAATGGATGGAAAATTATCCGCTGTTTAAAATGTAGTACTATTAGCCAGATAGAATTGAAAAGAGGCTGTCCAAAAAGGGCAGCCTCATGTTTTTTAGTGCAATTTAATACTT
>CAMFKK010000500.1 GCA_945957225.1 uncultured Sphingobacteriia bacterium
TCCCACCATTTATTTACAGGTATTTTGTTTGTTAGTTCCAAACCATAAGTAACACTATTGTCCGCATTAATATAAGTATTAAAATAAGCGCTATCATTTAAGGTAAGGCCATTCTTGTCACGGTAAACATAGCGAGTGATTAAATTAGTACTGTATTTGAAATAAGCAGTTGCCAAGAAATTAGCCCCTTTCTTATAGGCGTTGTTGTAAGAAACCTCAAAACTGTTGGTAAATTCTGGTTTCAGGTTGGCATTACCAATATTGATATTCTGAGGGTCAGAAAAATCAGGGAAGGGCATTAATTGGAAGAAGTTTGGTCTGTTTACCCTTCTTGAATAATTTAATTGTAAATCTTGTTTGTCATCTACTTTATAGGTAACAAAGGCACTAGGGAAAAGACTCAAGGGGTATTTAACAGAGAAACTTGATGAATCTGCTCCAGATTGTTTCAATAAGGTACCAGTATAGTTTGAACTTTCAACACGAAGACCTAATTGATAGCTCCATTTTTTTACCTTAAAAGCATAGTTGCCATAAGCTGCATAAACTTGGTCATTAAACTTGTATTTGTTACTGATAGAAGGTATCAAGATATAATCATTCAGAAGAAATCTATATTGATCACTACTATTTTTGAAATCCCTAATGGCTCCTCTTGCTCCAAACTCCAGTTTAGAATCTAAGTTGATTTCGTTTTCATAATCCACTTGTACGGTATAGTTCTTACTGTCACCACCACCAATTGTTTTTTGCTTTAATGGCAAGCCCTTGATGCTGTTGTCAATATTATAGGTTTGAGTATTGATATTATTGACGTTTTCATTATTACTGCTATTTAAATTAAAGTCAGCAGAAATATTCTCCCCATTCTTTGGGAAATTGTATTTATAACTTAATTGGGTACCCCAATTTTTAAATTGTGAAGTGCTAAGCTGATTGATAAGGTTATAAGAGGTAAAAATACCTTTAATAGAACTATCTACCCTTTGATCTTGTTCACTATCAAATTTTCCTGCTACATAATTAGCGCCAATAGTGAAAGTACTTCTGTTGCTTACTAAATAATCTAAACTACCTCTGAAAAAATTAAATTGGCTTTCATTGATACCATCGGTTGTTTGGTGAATATAACTTGGGGTAGTCAATAAATTATTCCTATCTGCAATTCCTTCAGAAATAGATTTGCGTTGGTTGTAGTTACCACTTAATGAAATATTGGTTTTGGTTTGTCGTAGGTTAATATCACCTCCAAGGTTTATTTTGGCACGAGAATCAATACCAGCCCTGATACCACCATTGTAACCATTCTTTTTGTTTTTCTTTAAAACTATGTTTAAAATTCCAGCATTGCCACCAGAAGCGTCATATTTGGCTGAAGGGTTGGTAATCAACTCTACTTTGTCAATAATATCCGCTGGAATTTGATCTAGGGTTAGGGTAGTAGGTCGATTATCAATAAAAATGGTAGGGCTGGCATTTCTAAGTGTTACATTACCATCAATATCCACATTTAGTGAAGGGATATTTTTCATGATTTCAGTAGCAGTTTGACCAGCTGCCATCAAGTTTTTATCTACGTTAAATACTTTACGGTCAATTCCCATTTCAAACTGGGGCTTGGCTGTAGAAGTAACCGTAACATTACCCAAATTGGTGGCATCTACTTCAATTTTGATATTCCCCAAGTCTTTATCTGCCTGACCCAACATTTGTTGCATAGAAGCAGCAGTGGGAGGACCTGATGGCATTTTAAGACCAAAACTGATAGTTTTTTCAAGGCTTTTATAACCCAGAGAAGTCAATTTCAGTTTAAAACTCCCCATCACAGAAAGGTTTTCAATGCTGAATTCACCATTTGCACGGGTAATTTGAGTTGCCAGAATGGCTTCTTTCATCTTTTTGGTAACGGTATCAAACTTATTACCAGTCAATTGAACGGTAACGCCTTCAACGGCTTTATTGGTCTTGCTGTCTACAATCTTACCGTAAAAATGGCCTACATTCATACTCTGTCCACCACCAGCACCGCGGCCAGCACCCCCGCCCATGGGAAACTGGGCTTGAATCATTTGGTACGAAATCAGTAATACGGTAAGGATAAATAATTTTCTCATGTTTGAATTTAATGTGATTTGAACTGTACAAAGGTCGCTCCGTAAGATGGCTATTTGCCTTACATTACACGAGCGGTAATATGACAATTTTGAATGGATAAAGTTTTGAAACTATAGGTTGAAGCCCTATAATTATCGGTGATTAGGCAAAAAGGCTGATAAAAACTTGTAAAAGACCAATAATAAAACCCAAAACAGCCCCAATGATTTCTACAAAACGGAACTCTTTGCTCATGATTCCTTGGAGAATGGCTTCTAGTTTGTCTGATGAAAATCCGCTAACCTTATCTACCACAATTTTCTCTAGGTCTAATTCTGATTGCAATTTGCCCATGTAATTGGCCATCAACTCAGGAAATAGTGTTTCTAATTCCTTTAAAAACACAGATTTTAACTGATGAATGGTTTTGTCGCCAATAAACATGCTAATCATGGGCATTTCTTGGGCCAATTTCACCCTTAGAAATTGATCAATATGACCC
>CAMFKK010000501.1 GCA_945957225.1 uncultured Sphingobacteriia bacterium
GCTCAAAATCTGCCATCATTTTTGCAATAGTGGTAGACTTGAATAACCTTGTATTAAAAGACCATTCTAATATTAGCTGCTGGTCATTTCCATTGGCATTTAAAAACAATTCAAAATTTTCAAATGCTCTGGGATGATACACCAATTCCTGTTTTAAACCGGAAAATTGCACCCCTTTATCCATACCTAAATCAATATTGAATACTACAGGAACCATGGGGACCAAAGACGCGTCTCTAGAAATTGGTAATTTTCTAATTAAAGAACCAAAAGTTAATTGTTGGTGATCTAAATCATCTAATAATTGTACTTTTCTAATCTTAAGATATTCTGTAAAATTTTGATTGGGTGCATATTTACTTCTGATGGGTAATAAATTAACACAGTGTCCCACCAGTTCAGGCATGCCCATTGCTGGTTGACCTGCAGTGGGTAGACCAATAATAATTTGATCTTGTTTACTGATTTTTTGTAAGTATAATTCAAATGCACTAAGTAAGGTAGTAACAAAACTGCAACCTGCAGCAGCCCCTATTTTTTTCAGACCTATGACTAATTCTTGGGGTAACAAATAGTCATTGCGTTGGCTTTGAAAGCTCCGTACAGGAGGTCTAGCAAAATCTGTTTGAAGATTAATGGCAGGAATATCTTCACTGAATTTTTCTAACCAATAGTTTTCCGTTTTCAGATAGTCTTGAGAGCTTTGGAATGCCATTTGCTTGGCGGCAAATGCTTTGAAAGAAAATGCAGTATCCAGCACAAAAAATCCTTTACTAGACAAGTCTGAATAAATTCTACCAAAATCTTGTAGTAAAACCCCCAAAGACCAACCATCTCCAATTATGTGGTGTACAGTTAATGTTACATAACATGCATCTTTTCCCAAATCAAATAATGCAAATCTAAATAACGGCCCATTTAATAAGTCAAATGATTTTCTAACGTCAATTCTTGCAAACTCAGCTATAACATCTTCCTGACGCTTTTTACTTAATAGGCTCAGGTCTTGATAATTAATAACTGGAAGTAATTCTTTGAAAATGAGCATCAGCTTACCATCTGCACTAAAAGCCGATCTTAGGGCTTCGTGCCTTTTTACTAGCTCTAATAAAGCTTCTTGAATCTTTTCTATCAGTAATGCTCCCGTTAGTTTTAAAGAAACAGATTCATTATAGGCCCTATTTGCATCTTCTCCACCTATAAAACAACTTAACCAGATTTCTTTTTGTGATTCCGTTACAGGAAAAACCGATTCAATAACCGGACCATCATATGGACTAAGACTTTGTTTTTCTACACTTAACCAAACAGGATTCCCTTCTTCATCCCTTGCTAAAACGGCACCAGGATAAGGAGGATATTCCCATTTAGATTCCTCCATGTCTATTTCAGGACCTTGATCATTGGGAACAAAGAAACCAGCCTCCAACATATTGTTGATAGCTTGATCAAACACCGTGATTATTTTATTGATATCTGCGTCGGTGTGAGCTAAAGTGATAAAACATGGAAAACCATCCCAAATATGGATCCCATTTTGCCTCATGATGGTAAAAAGGAGTTCACTAAAAGCAATAGGCTCTTTGTATTTCACTTTCCAAAGTGAACCAAAATGTGCTATGTATAAAGGAATCTGTTTTGATCTACAAATTTGATTTAGGGAATCGGCAAGGAAATTGGTTTTTTCAGTTAAAGATTTCTGAAGCGAATACCCCTCTTTTAACATGAATTCTAAACTTGCTTTTGAAGTGGCAAGTGCCAATGGATGTCTAACAAATGTTCCAGCAAAATAGGTAACTCCTGCTTGAGGAACAGAAGCATCACCATATTTCCAACTTCCACCATCCAGTGCATCCATCCATTCTTTCTTACCAGAAATAACTCCAATAGGTAAGCCACCTGCTATTACTTTTCCATAAGTTCCTAAGTCTGCTTTAATCCCAAACAAGCCTTGAGCCCCTGCAGGATGCACCCTAAACCCTGTAATCACTTCATCAAAGATTAAGGCAGTACCCTTGGCCGTTGTAATATTTCGCAGTGCTTTTAAAAATCCTACGGGTTGAAATTCAGGTCTTCTACTTTGAACCGGTTCTACCAACACCGCTGCCAATTCATCTCCACGAGACTCAATAATTCTCAAACTTTCTTCTGTGCCATATTCCAAAATCAACATATTCTGTACCGCTTCAGGCATAATACCCGCTGCGGCGGGATAGGTTTTGCCATTACTTGCACCACGCACTATTACCTCGTCAATAATCCCATGATAAGAACCTGCAAATGCAACTATTAATGAACGCCCTGTTACTGTTCTAGCAATACGCATGGCACCCAATACGGCTTCTGAACCTGTATTACATAATGCTGTTCTCTCAAATCCTGTAAATTCTCCAATTAATTTACATACTTCCCCTGCTAATTGATGTTGCGGCCCTACTTCATAGCCTGCATCAATTTGTTGTTTTAACGCATTGGTTATAAAATCAGGTTGGTATCCTAAAAGATTGCTACCAAACCCATTCAAAGCATCTATGTATTCCTGTCTCTTATACACATCTGACGCTGCCGACGACTAGTCGAGGGGTGG
>CAMFKK010000502.1 GCA_945957225.1 uncultured Sphingobacteriia bacterium
GTAATGTTCCTTCTTCCAAGCCAGATATGACAGAATAGGAATAATGAATAAAGACAGACACATGGGCATCCAAAGCAATTCCAGAATAACACCCACCAACACTAATTCAGAAGTAGCCACTTTGTTAATCAAGACCCAAAATAAGAATACCACAATACTAAAAATAAAAGTGTTTTTAGCTCTAAGACTATTCCTAAACTTGGGTTTTACAGTAGCTTCATCCATAGACAGTCAAGTTAACGGAGATTCAAACGAAAAACCTAACGATTTTATTACATTTTGAGCAGAATATGTTTTATTGAAAAGCATATCGCAAGTCAGTGTCTCTGTCTGCTCGGATAACCATTTTTTTGCTATAAGAACGAACCAATTCTGGTTGGCGTTTTAATAGGTAGCTACCCGGATCCCAAACCCCATTTTGGTTCTGGTCTAATAAAATTCTTAGCTCATATTCGCCTGGGCGATACCTCTTTCTACTATAATCTGCACTAGTTAATGAAATTGACTCAATGATTTTGTTGTCCTGAATCAATTGCAAAACTGGGTGTTTGGATAAGTCAAGATTGGTAAACCTAAGTCTAAAACTGCCGTATTCAGCTTCTCGTTTGGTCACAAATCTGGCACTATCAGATTTTGGTAGGTTCATTCCAGCCGTATCGCTAAAAGCTTCTTTATCTAGGATAATTCTAAAATTAGTTTTCTCCCTCCAAGGATATTGGATACTAAATTTAGTTTGGGTACTATCCATACTCAACTTGTAACCACTAATGGGTTGAAAAAGGGTGTCCATAAAACGAATCTTGCTACTATCCCATTGTTTGATTTTTCTATTAAAAGTTAGTACCAATGGATTTAATAAGTCTTGTTGGCCATTCTCTAAACTAGCAGTGTATTTAAGACGTTTGTCTTCCGTTTTTCGTTCATTTAATTTTGCACTATTATTGTTGGTACTTGAATTAGATTTTTCTATTTTTTTATATTCCTGATAAGCATATAAAGTATCTGTTCTTGTGCTGCTACTGATGAGTATAGGTGCATTCAAAAAAGCAAAAGTCTTGGTGCTATCGTCATATTTTTTTGTAAAATCATTGGGAAGCACAAATACATTGAAACGTCCATCTGGCAAGTATTTGAAGCGAAAATTGCCCTTCCCGTCTATTTTGGTCATATACCTTGGTCGGTTCTTTTTGATAGAACTATCTGCCAAAATATGATGCAATACTACAATTAATGTACTATCTGTTTTTCCAGTTTCAGCCAGCATGACAGTACCCTGATATTGATTGCCATCAATCTGAGTTCCGGTAGAAAAAACATAGGTCAATTCCTTGGCCAAATTACCTTCATTGACATCTTTGATACTATTG
The DNA here is from genome assembly GCA_945957225.1 of uncultured Sphingobacteriia bacterium. Classification (GTDB taxonomy): domain Bacteria; phylum Bacteroidota; class Bacteroidia; order Chitinophagales; family Chitinophagaceae; genus Sediminibacterium. Next base: position 1,368 of record CAMFKK010000502.1, read on the forward strand.
CCAAAATTGATGGCATAAGTAGTATTTTTTTCTAAACTGTCTTTGAGTTTTACCGTAACATTTCTCAATTTATAATCCACCAAAGGCGTATTCTTGGGGTAGGGTTGAATCACAAGATTCTCATTCACACCTTGTAGTTCCACATACTCATCAAATGTGAGGGTGATATTTTGAGAAATCACATTTTTGGAAGAGTCTTTTGGGTTGGCCATGATCAGCCTTGGGGCGATGGTATCCCTAGGGCCACCACCAGGAGGAATAATATTGGCACAGGAAAAAAGCAGTATTTGACCAACTAAAAGGAGAAGGGCGATTCCGGTATTTTTCAAGTTCCATTGTATCATAGCTGCAAATATAACAAGCATCAGGACTTTTCTGGCCAAGGGTGATGTTCTAAAAAGTTAATTATTCGGACGTTTCATCATCTGGATCCGTTAATTCATGCAAGGCAATAGCCATATCGTTCTCTTTTACAAAATTGCACCAATGACAATCTGATTTACCACAGCCAGTATATAATTCTCGATCTTGGATTTTTTTCCAAACCGTTTTGATTTGATGGGTAACGGTAGTCATGTCTGCAGGACTAATCACAATTTTCTCTTTTTTAAATTGTTTTTTCTTGTCAGGTTCTACAAAGTCAAACTCGGTACTAACCACTTTCCAGTTCTTTTGATCATAATGATCAACCAAGATTTTATAGAACACAGCTTGGCGCCAATAATCTCCACCATTGGGGTCTTTATCGTCTGGTGGCATTAATTTTTTGCGCGCTTTTTCTAGATCACCTGTTTTATAATCTACCACATTTACATTAGTACCGTCAAATTCTAATTTGTCTAGCTTTCCTTTCAAGGGTACACCTTCTACCACCACATTTCTAATGGTTCTTTCAACCGCAACCACTTTATTCCAACTATTTAAATAATGTTGGTAGTATTCGGACAAAACAATTTGCCCCTGTTCCATTCTCCTATTAAACTCTTCTTTGGTAAAGTTTTCTCTATGTCTATGCATATACCATTCAAAGTCGTCTATAAACTCTTTTAGTTCTGGGAATTTTTCCCGTTCCTGCATTTTGCTAAAGAGCTTTTCCAAAGCATGGTGTACGGCAGAACCAAATTCAGTGGCTTCAGATTTTCCAGAAGGCACCCTTACTAAGTTTTGGTAATAGAATTGTAGGGGACATTTTAAGTAATTGTTCAGCGCGGTTACAT
>CAMFKK010000503.1 GCA_945957225.1 uncultured Sphingobacteriia bacterium
ATTGCCGTATTGGAATCAAATGTGAAAAAAGCAGAAGCCATTATGGCTGTGAAACAATCCAGGATTAACCAACAACAATTGAAAATCTCCTATACCAAAATCTTCGCCCCGCAGGGAGGTAAGATTGGAAAGAAAACCATCAGTACCGGACAATTTGTACAGGCAGGAACACCCATGTTTTCCATTGTCAATGATAGTAGTTATTGGGTAGTAGGTAATTTTAAAGAGAACCAATTGTATGCATTGACGCCAGGAAAAAAAGTGGCTTTAAAAATGGATGCTTATCCAGACCTTGATCTGATTGGAACAGTTGCTTCTTTAAGTGAAGCTACAGGAGCAAAATTTGCCTTATTACCTCCTGATAATAGCAGTGGCAATTTTGTGAAAGTAACACAACGTGTTCCCGTTAAAATCTGGATTGATGATTTGGAAAAACACCGTGAACTATTGCGTGCGGGATTGAGTGTCTCCATTGTAGCCCCTACTAAATAATTTTCTATGGCAGCTCCTAAAGGATTTGCGCAAGCCATTATTGTCATTACCACCATTGCCGCAGCGGTCATGGAATTGGTAGATACTTCCATTGTCAACGTGGCTTTAACAGACATGAGTGGCAGTTTGGGTGTAAACATTGAAGACGTAAGCTGGGTGATTACCTCCTATGCTATTGCAAACGTTATTATAATTCCCCTCACAGGTTTCTTGGCTGACTATTTTGGAAGAAAGAATTACTATATAGTTTCCATGATTTTGTTTACACTGGCTTCTTATATGTGCGGTCAGTCAAACGGCTTATTGGAGTTGGTCATCTGGCGGTTTATTCAAGGAATTGGTGGTGGTGCTTTGTTATCCACTTCACAATCCATTTTATTTGACGCTTTTGAACCCAAGGACAGAGGTAAAGCAGCAGGTCTTTTTGGTATGGGAATTGTACTAGGCCCTACGCTAGGACCCACACTGGGTGGCTATTTGATGGAACATTTTAGCTGGCCCTTGATTTTCTTGGTGAATATTCCTATTGGCATTATTGCCACTACCCTTTCATTTATTTTTATTGAACAAAAAGAGGGAGAGGGCAAAAATAAAGACAAGATTAATATTGACTATATTGGTATTGGTCTGCTCATGGCTGGCATTAGCTGTTTACAATTTGTATTGGAAAGGGGTGAAAGCGAGGATTGGTTTAATAGCGAAGCCATTAGAATTTGTTCCTTGGTTTCAGCCATTAGTTTGGGTTTATTTGTTTGGCAGGAACTAAAAGTAAAACAACCGGCAGTCAATATTCGCTTACTTGGGAATAGAAATTTAGGCGTCACTACCATTTTTACTTTTGTAGCGGGTTTTGGTTTATTTACGTCCGTATTTGTTTATCCGGTTTTAGCACAAAGGGTTTTGGGTTTTACCCCTTATGAGACAGGTTTGGCATTACTAGCTCCTACCCTGTTTGGGGTAATAGCCATGCCCATTATGGGCATCATGTTAAGCAAAGGTGTGCCACCGCTTCCCTTTATTGCCATTGGTTTTATCATGTTCACGGTATATGCATTTCTTAATTCAAGAGTGAGTTTAGACATTGGAAAAGGAGACCTATTTTGGTTATTTGTGATCAGGGCATTGGGCATTGCCATGAGCCAATTGCCCCTGATTAACCAAGCCGTTGCGGGACTTCATCCAAAGGACTATGCTACTGGTATTGGACTCAACAATATGATCAGACAATTGGGTGGCGCATTTGGCATTGCTGTGGCCAATAATTATGTGGCAAGACAATATGCTCAACACAGATCTGACCTTGTAAGTAATATGCAAAATGGCTCAGAACAAGCCAGTGCAATGGCTGCCAATATCATGAGCAGAACAGGAGATATAGCATCCACAGCCAATGCAAAAGCATTGACCATTATGAATGCCTCTGTAGAAAGACAATCCTATTTTCTAGCGTATTTAGACACGTTTAGATTGATTGGCATCTTCTTTTTATTAGTACTTCCCTTGATCTTTTTCTTACGGGTTAAGAAGAAAACACCAGAAGAATTAGCAGCTGCCATGAAAGCTGCTTCAGAAGCACATTAATACAAATAAAACTATTAAAATACAATTCATGCATAAGACGCTAACCTCATTATTCATATTATTAGTTTGTCAGTTGGGCACTAACGCACAGGTGCAGGTAAACCCAGAGCTGAAACAACTCATCAACCAATCCTTTGGCTATTTTCCAAAACTTAAAGAAGCTGAGAACTTAATAGTTACAGCTGAAGATAAGATGGAACTAAGCCGTTTGGGGGCTAATCCCTTTGTTGGGGCAAGTGCAGGCTATAGCTATTTAGCGCCTGTATCCAAAGCAACACTTCCTATTAATGGCGGAAGTCAGGAAGTAAAATTCTTTCCTAATCATAATTATAATGCAACGGTCAATGCCAATTATATGCTGGTTGATTTTGGTCGTTTAAAAGCTACTATTGAAAAGGCTAAAACAGACTTACAGTTGGCCAAGGACAATTTGGAATTGGTCAAGTCACAATTAGCTAATCAAGTGGCCACTATCTATTACAATCTGGTCTATTTACAAAAAGCCATTAGT
>CAMFKK010000504.1 GCA_945957225.1 uncultured Sphingobacteriia bacterium
AACCCACTCAGGGATTGAGTTTCCAGTATTTGAAAGAAGACCTTCCTGCGGGATTAGTAGTATTTTTTGTTGCGTTGCCCCTTTGTTTAGGCATTGCTTTAGCTTCAGGTGCTCCTTTGTTTTCGGGCATTATTGCAGGAATCATTGGTGGAATTGTTGTTGCTATGTTTAGTGGTTCAGCACTAAGCGTGAGTGGACCGGCTGCTGGATTAACTGTGATAGTTTTGAATGGTATTCATGATGTTGGTACATATGAAGCTTTTTTGTTAGCACTGGTTTTAGCAGGGATAATTCAGTTCTTATTGGGTTGGTTAAAAGCAGGTGTAATAGGATATTATTTTCCTTCAAGTGTTATTAAAGGAATGCTTGCTGCAATAGGAATTATCCTGATTTTGAAACAAGCACCCATTGCTATTGGATATGTAAAAGACCAAGCCAGTTCTTTTCAAATGGGAGCAGTAATCATTGCTTCAGTTTCATTGATTATTCTATTGATTTGGGAAATTCCTGGCATTAAGAAATTTATATTTTTTAAATGGGTTCCCGGTGCTTTGGTAGCAGTTGTATTTGGTGTAATTGCCAATGAAGCTTTTAAAACCATGCATCCAGAATGGGTATTAAACAACCAATTCCTAGTTACATTGCCGGTTGCCAATAATGCAGGAGAATTTTTGAATCAGTTCACATTGCCTGATTTTTCCGCTTTTACAAATTACAAGGTTTATCTATTGGCAGTTACCATTGCCATTATAGCAAGTTTAGAAACCTTGCTTAGTATTGAAGCAGCAGATAAACTTGATCCTTATAAAAGACTGTCTCCAACCAATAAAGAATTGATTGCACAAGGTATTGGCAATACATTATCAGGATTAGTTGGAGGTTTGCCAATGACAGCAGTGATTGTTAGAACTTCAGCTAATATTAATGCAGGTGCAAAAACAAAAATGTCTGCAATTGTACACGGCTTACTTTTATTGTTAAGTGTAGTTGCATTGTCAGCTGTTCTTAATAAGATTCCACTTGCCTGTTTGGCAGCAGTATTATTGGTTGTTGGTTATAAGCTAACCAAACTTGGTCTATATAAGCAAATGTTTCTACTAGGTTGGGAGCAATTTTTGCCATTTATCATCACAGTTGTTGCTATTCAATTCTCAGATTTATTAAAAGGGATTTTCCTAGGCGTAGGAGTATCAATTTTCTTTATTCTTAGAGCAAATCATAAACGTGATTATAGCATCCACCATAATAAGAAGGAAGATGGAGGTCATGTTTATATAAAACTAGCAGAGCAAGTAACTTTTATTAATAAAGGAAGTATTGCAAAAAAATTGGCAGACTTGCCCGATGGAAGTATTGTTAAAATTGATGGGAAAGATTCTCATTATATAGATATTGATGTGTTAGAAATTATACATGATTTTAAACATGCTGCAATACTTAAAAATATAGAAGTAGAGTTGATTGAAATACCTGCATTCTTAGGTGTATCTGGTCATTAATATTTGTTTCACTCCAACAAACTCATTAAATGTCTGGGAATACGTTTGAAGAATCAGTTCTTTTAAAAGAACTGCATCATTACTTGCCATCACAAACACCGCTGAAGGATTTTATCCATCATAATACTTTGCATGCATTTCAGCATAAGCGATTTTATGATGGCATATTTAATGCTTCAGCAATTTTTGGTTACCATGTTACACTTGAATTAGAGGAGTATAGAAATTTAGTTGAGACCGGAAGAATAAAAAAAGAAGTCTTATATAGGGTAATTGAATCAAAAAAGGGAACAGACAATATTGAAGGTTGGTTGCGTAAAATGCAGTTTTCTAATTATGATTTGCAAAAAGAATCTAGAATTGGTAAACTGCGTTCTATTTGGAATAAGCATTATCATGTAGACTTAAACAATAAGGTCCAGCCTCTACTTTTTAGAATTCTTGCAGCTTATTTAGACCAAGGTATTTCTAACTGGAATTTTCCAGTTACCAGTAAAGGTTTCTTAGAAGCTTTGAGAATGGTGGAGAATAGTAGTTATGCAAGTTTTTTTCATTCTTCAAGGGCAAGGGATTTATTTTTTAATGAAACATTGACTTTGTCTGATTTATTAAAAATAGTGGTAGGTCAGGAAGACTTATATGAGCAATACATTTTTGACCAACAATTTGCTCATAGGGGTTGGGCGGGAATGGTTGCTACCATTGAAAATAGACCCGATACGCTTTTTGAAAAAAGGGCTATTTCTCTAAGAGATTTAATTCATTTTGAATTAATATTAGAGATAGATGTACTTGATGATAATTTAGGTCAGAATTGGAAGCCTATTTCTGCCTTAGAAGTATTGCATCCAATTGATTTGTTTGCAGAAATAGAACACACAGAATTGCAAGATGTATTAGAACTATTTCAAGATGCTTTTGAATGGAGTTATTATGATGCAGTACTTGGTGCTTTTGTTTATGACAATATTGAAGAAAAGTTTAAACATCAGATTCCTACATTTCAAGCTGTATTTTGTATTGATGAAAGGGAATGTTCTTTGAGAAGACATTTGGAATTTGTTGAACCAC
>CAMFKK010000505.1 GCA_945957225.1 uncultured Sphingobacteriia bacterium
ATATTTAATACCAGCATATCCGTCATAACTCACTTTGGGTTTTCCAGAAACTCCTTTTTTGGTGGTAATAATTACTACACCATTTGCACCACGAGCTCCATAAATAGCGGTAGAAGACGCGTCTTTTAATACATCCATTGATTGAATATCATTAGGATTGAGGTTATTAATATCTCCACCCATTAGACCATCAATTACAATTAAAGGTGCTGTACTATTGTTGATAGTATTTTCACCTCTAATAGTTATATTATAAGGGGCGCCAGGTCTGTTACTGGCTTTTGTAACAGTTGCACCAGCCACTTGACCTTGAATGGCTTTAGCCGCCATAGTAGGATTAGACCTTACAATGTCTTTAGACTGAAGGGAGGACATAGCTCCAGTAACATCTTTTTTCTTTTTTTCTCCATATCCAACTACCACTACTTCATCCAAGGCTTTGGATTCCGATGTAAGGTTAATTGAGATACTTGATTGATTGGTTACAGAAATCTCTTTGCTGGTAAATCCAACAGAACTAACTACTAATACTACATTCCCATTGGGGATGCTGATGGCAAATTTTCCATCTTGGTCTGTAACAGCAGCTAGTGATGCTCCTTTTACCATAACACTGGCGCCAGATAATCCAGACCCATTTTCGTTGTTGATCACTTGGCCCGTAAGTCTACGGGTTTGTGCAGTTGCAATGCCTACTAAGCAACAAAGTAGCATTGAAAGAAGAAAGACTTTTCTCATAATGGCAGTTTTTAAGCAATTTTTATTGGGGCAATTCGGTACAGTTATTCCTGTAACATGGAATAAATCTAGTTAAAAGGTTTTAGTAAAACGTTTAAATATGTTGGAAAAAATTACGAAATCGAAATAGCCACGGATAAAAAATTGGCAGAATCCATCAAGATAGTATTATCTATTTTCTTTCCCCAGATTGGGGAATCTAAACCTTAAACCCATTTCAAAAATGCCATTTGCAAGCCCTTTCAAATTCTGTGTAGGGGTATTATACATACATACTAATTGCCATTGATTTTCATAGTCATAAGCTACTCCCAAACTATAGGATTGATTGGAATGAAAGAGTGCGGAGATGGAAAAAGGTTCTTTAAACTGAACTTGAACACCCAAATCCAATATATTATTATAATTCTGTATTCCTCTAAATGCCAGTTTGGGATTAATCATCAATTCATCACTTATTTGCATTTCATAGTTGACAGCAGCATAAAAAATTGGATAGTCAGAAATAAAATCATTTTTCTTATTCATGGTTCTATTCAAATTTGGTGCAGCTAATTGAACAGTAAATCCATTCAAAGAATAAGCAATTCCCGCATCTACTGTCCAATTCACCACTCTCCCATTATAGCCAATTACAACCGGGTCAGTAGCATCTCCAATCAGTCTATTGTAATCCAACATATCCTTACTAAATCCAGTAGAAAAACCCATATGAAGGAATTCATCCTCTTCATCAGAAAGAGGAATATGGTAGGCATAACTCAATAAAAAATTTGTTTGAGTTAGTAAACCAGCAGACTGGCTGTTAAAATTCAGTCCAAGCCCAACATTATTAGGAGAACGATAATCTGCCGTAAAGGCGACGGTTTTTGGAGAACCTGGCACTTTATCCCATTGGCTTCTATATGCTGAATTAATGATTAATTCTTGAGGCTTCATCCCTGCAAGAGCTGGATTAGCTAAATAGGGATTAATAAAAAACTGTGTTTCTGATGGATTGAGTTGTTGTGCAGTTGCAGTAATATTCAACAACACCAAGTACATTAATCCAATTATGGTTTTTCTTACATTCATCTTACTATGCTTAATGTATAATGGTCAGATATCCTTTAATGGGTTTTACATTGGGTTTATTAAATTGAATGATGTAGAAATAAGCATCATCCTTTAATGCCACCCCGTTCAATTTTCCATCCCACTGATTTCTATATCCTTTTTCTTTATAAACTAATTTGCCTGTTTTGTCATATACTGCCACTTCATTGTCAGGATACAATTCTATATTGGCAATCATCCATCTATCATTATGTCCATCCCCATTGGGTGTCAAAATATTGTTTGACTCTAAAGCATAATCCATCACCACGCTTACTTTAACAGAACCATCAGCTGTATAGCCCCATTTGTTTTTAACGGTAACCGCAAATTTGTCATCTTGAATAGGTCTTACAATTGGATTCTTAACTACCGCACTACCAATCATCGCAGTTGAATTATTCCAACGATATTCAATTGCATGTGCTGCTTCCACTTGCAATTGGGTGGTTTTTCCAAGACTTATCAGATCAGGTGAAGCTGTTACTTTTGGTAAAGGATCTATTCCTAAAATAAAGGTTCTAACTACCGTATCTATCCCACCGTTTAAAACGCCACCATTATCCTTGACAAGTACTTTAATGATAACATCGTTTCCAAAAACATCGGGTTTTAATGTGAATAGAATTTGATTTCCTACCGTATTTAAAGATTCAAATACATTTGTTTTATTAGAAGAAAGTTGAACTTCAAGGTTTTGATTCAAATCA
>CAMFKK010000506.1 GCA_945957225.1 uncultured Sphingobacteriia bacterium
AGCGTCAGATGTGTATAAGAGACAGGCTTTAAAGGGTTCTCATGAATTTGTTAATTATGCCAATCATTTTCCAAATTCATGGGACATGGCAGATTCCATGTTATTAAAAAAATTAAAAAAATCCTTATCACAAAAAACTGGCAAATTACCTAGTACAGCCTTGGCCGATATATTAACATCTGACAGCACTATATTTCAAAGTTGGTTAAAATTCTCTCCTCCAAGTCAATGGGATTGGCAAGGGATTTGGGCTTTTAGGGGAGCCGGTTTTTTTCAAAAAATGATTGATGTTAATCCAGTAGAACAAACAAAGGCTTCCATACTTTCATTGGGTGAAAATGATGGTGCATTTGAACTTTATCTCAATGGCATATTGTTTAAAAAAGGGGAAGGCCGTAATGATAGACTGATCAATATTCCCGCGGGTACTTGGAAATCAGGGAAAAACATGTTGCTCTTGCATCAAGCCGTTCAAAAGGATCCTGCTTGGTTTGGAAATGGTTTTTATGGAGAGGGGTCAAAACTTTTTTTAAAGTTTGACAACGAACCAAATTCACTTGCTGGAGATGGATGGCGTATGATGCCAGATTTTAATATGCCATGGCATTATGTACATGCACAAAATAATGCAGGGTCTATCATTTATAATGGAATGATACATCCATTAATTCCATTTGCTTTCAAAGGTGTGTTATGGTACCAAGGTGAATCAAATGCAGAAAGGGCTTTTCAATACAAAACTAGTTTTCCATTATTAATTAACTCATGGAGAAAAGAATGGAAGTCTGAGTTCCCTTTTTATTTTGTTCAATTATCCAGTTTTGGAAAATTCCCCAATAGTAATCAGGGTAGTGAATGGGCAGAACTAAGAGAAGCCCAATCAATGGCATTGTCTTTACCAAATACGGGAATGGCAGTAACAACTGACATTGGGAATCCTGATAATATTCATCCTAAAAACAAAGCTGATGTAGGTAAAAGATTAGCGGCCATTGCGCTAGCAAAAACTTATGGAATTGCATTGCCTTATTCAGGTCCTGTTTTTGAAAAAATGGTTATCAAAGATGATAAAGCCCAACTTAGTTTTAATCAGTTATTTGGAGGGTTGGTTGCAAAAGATTTGTATGGTTATTTAAAAGGTTTTGAAATTGCAGGTTCCGACAAGCGATTCTATTTTGCAAAAGCAAGAATAGAAGGGGATCAAGTTTTTGTATGGTCTGATTCCGTGATGCACCCAGTAGCGGTAAGATACGCTTGGACAGATGCACCCATTGATGCCAATCTCTATAATAAAGCGGGTTTTCCTGCATCCCCTTTTAGAACGGATCAATGGAAGGGACTAACTGATGCCAAGGTTTTTGAGTAAGTGTTTGTTAAAAATTGAGATGACAGGCTGCATTTTTAAGCTTGTTAGGTATCTTGAACTTGTATAAGCATTGTAATTCATTATCAAAATGATCAACCATTATGGAAAGAAGAGATTTTTTAGGAACCCTTTCAGCGCCCGTTTTGGCAGCCTGTGCCGTTTGTATGGGTGCTTGTAGCAAATCTGCCGATGGAAGCACTGCTGCTCCAACAGGGGTAAATTTTACGATTGATTTGAATGCAAATCTTACAAGTATTGGAAGTTCAATGGCGCAATCGGGGGTAGTAGTTGCAAGACTTGCTTCTGGAAATACAGCCGGATCTTTTACTGCCGTGCAACAAGCTTGTACCCATGAAGGGGTAGCCATTAATTATGATGCTCAAGGAACTAGATTTGTTTGTAATGCACATGGTTCAGTTTTTAGTACATCTGGTGCCGTAACCGCAGGACCAGCTCCAAGGGCCTTAAAGCAATACAGTGTTGCTGTAACTGGTACCACTTTGACTGTTACTGGATAATTCTTACATTTAAGAATGAAATCTGTTATCTTTTTGGCCATTGCAGCCAGCTTTAATGGTATCATGGATACATTGTGGACCCATTATGACCGCAGTATATTCAAGGCCATGGATCCCAAATGGTGGAACCCCAATCTCTCATGGATTTATCAGAAAAACTTTCTAGGTATTGTTCGCCTAGATGCTTGGCATATGGCCAAATACGGCATGTTATTTGGCATTTGTCTAGCCATCATTACTTATAAGCCCATCATTAAAAAATATAGGGTTCTTGACTTTTTTATTTTTACACTTGTCTGGAGTGTTTTTTTTGAACTCTTTTATTCCTATTTGCTATTGAATTAATCCAATCTTAATGAAATAATTTTATCCAAGTAATTGGATATCCTTATTTTAGTATCCATAACCCCCTAATGGGCTGCTCAAGCTCTAATACACAAAAATTCGGTGAAAACACCGAAGTTTAAGAATCTTGTGTAACTCAGGCAACGGGCTAATCCAAACTTTTCTCTTTCTATCAATTGATTATCCATAGTGTTAAGTATGGACTAATTAAATTGTATTATTTAAGCAACCAGACGAATATGCGAGTAGCAATTTTAGGATTGTGACGTCCTAAAAAAGTGATACGGTTTTAAAGGATAAAAGTAATGTATTAA
>CAMFKK010000507.1 GCA_945957225.1 uncultured Sphingobacteriia bacterium
CGCCCATAATTTATTTGCTTTATTTGATTGGCGTTCTCAAAAAACCAAGTATACGCGCCGAAAAGAAATTTTCTTTTTATAGTAAAATCAGCAAATAGCCATAGACAAATGACACAAAAAGAAATAGAAAAAATATATATAAAACCTACCCTTAAATTAGGTTACGGTTATTACCTAATACAGCTCTCTTTAATAGAAGCTGTAAAAGATTTAAAATCCAAAATTAAGGGTAATGTATTAGATCTTGGTTGTGGGGTTATGCCTTACCGTTCTTTTTTAGAAGAAACAGGGAAAATTGATAATTATATTGGTATGGATTTGGAAAATTCAGATTATCACAATAAAGTAAAACCAGATATGTTTTGGAATGGCTTTCATATTCCTTTGGAAAATAATAGCCAAGATTGGATTATTGCAACTGAATTCTTGGAACACTATTTTGACACTGAACATATTTTACAAGAAATGAAAAGAGTATTGAAACCAGGAGGTAGTATATTCTACTCTGTTCCTTTTATTTATAGCCTTCATGAGGTCCCACATGATCATCACCGCTTTACGCCTTTTTCATTCAAAAAGCATTTTGAGAAAGTTGGATTTACTGATTATCAAATTAATCCTAGAGGTGGATTCAATTTTAGCTTAATCATAATGATGAGCTTATGGGCCAAACAAGCTGGAAGTAAAGGTATCATTCGCTTATTGGTAAAATTTTTCTTGTTTTGTTTTCATAAAAATCTTATTCGGAACGATAAAAAGTTCTCCACTTACACTAAAGATTATATCAAATTTGAAAACCACACAATGCCATCTGGACTATGGGGTTATGCTATTAAATAACCCAGATTAGACGATTTTAAAAAACATTTTCAAACAAAATAACCAAGACTCAAATTCTGTTTTCCCTTTATAAGCTAATAGCTCTTTTCTGCATTTAAAAAACACATTCACTCTTTTGAAATTGTTTGCAATTGAAAAATTTTTATACGAAACAGAAATCATTTTTAAATAACTTTTCTCAGGTTCCAGATTTTGAGGACATCGTTCATACATTATTTGCACTCTTGTCCTGATTTTATTCATAGCTTCCGCTTTATCCTCCTTTTGTTTATTTCTACCTGCAACTTTAAATCCTCCTGCCAAATTGCTGGGATGCTGCCTGTATCTTACCAATGATTGGGGAAGATATTTAACTGGTTGTGTAAGAGCAGATATAAAAGACATCCATATATCATGTGAAATATATTCAGGAAATGGAAGTGCATTATGAACTAAACTTGACCTAATCAACATAGCATGTCCTGGAGCCCAACTACCAATGACAAACATAAGGCAACTGCTGTAGGTCATTTGTTTTCTAATGTCTGACATTTTTTTTCCTAAGAAGTTGCCATGCGCATCAATAAGAACAGAATTGCAATAGATGATGGCATGATCCCCAATATGGTCCATTAAAACTTGCAATTTGTCTAATTCCCAAACATCGTCTTGGTCACTGGGTGCAATCAAATCTCCTTTTGCAAGACGCATGCCTTTTTCAAAATTCTTGACATATTTTAAATTGGTCTCATTTTGATAAACACGAATATTGGGATATTGGGCTGCATATTCTTCCAAGATAGTCATGGTTTCATCTGTAGACCTATCATCTGTAATAACTACTTCAATATTGGGATAGGTTTGATGAATAATGCTGTCTAATTGCTCTCTAATATAGCGAGCACCATTGTAAGTGGCAACCACTACCGAGATTAATGGTAGGTGGGAAGATGCTACTGGCGTATTGTTCTGATTGAAGTCTTGCTCCATTACCGTTGATTCAAAATTTGTTGATAGGTTGCTAAATATGATTTGGCACTGGTTTTCCAAGAAAAATCCTGTGACCTTAATATGAGCTTTGCTACTATTGATGGGTGAGCATCATAAACTGCTAAGCCTTCCTGCAAATCCATTTGCATTTGCTCTGGATCAAAGGATTGAAAATAATAGGCCAAATTGCCTCCAATTTCTGGTAAGCTGGTTAAGGTAGAAAGAAACAAGGGTTTACCAAAAGCCATGGCTTCTACTACGGGTAACCCAAAACCTTCCATAAGAGAGGGAAATACAAAAGCCCTACAATGCTGGAAATACCAATACTTTTCTGCTTCTGTAATGGGTCCAGTAAAAATCACTCGGTCTGCAACACCCAAAGCGTTTGCTTGGTCCAAAATATGTTGTTGTGATTGCTTGTCATGAATGGCACCCGCAATCAATAATTGCAGGTGATTGTTCTGCAATAAAGCAGGTAGGGTTTGAAAGTTCTTTTTGGGTAAGACCGTACCAATGGTAAACAAAAATTCGGCCGTGGGTTTGACGCTTGGTTCTGCCAAAACTTTTGTTGTTTTAATATTGCAACCATTATAGATCACTTGCAATTTAGCAGGATCTAACTGCATATTTTCTTTTAAGTCTTTTGCTACAAATTCAGAAATGGCCACTACCTTATCTGCCTTTTCTAGCTTACGTTGCAGTTTGTCTATTGCTCTTGCTTTCTTTTGTTT
>CAMFKK010000508.1 GCA_945957225.1 uncultured Sphingobacteriia bacterium
TTCATATCCTGGCGCATTTACCTGCATGATAAATCCTGGTTGAAAATTAAAGGCTTTTGCTAGTTGTGTATTTGTTTCAATATTGCTGATAAAACTTCCTTCTTCCGGAATGGTAAAATTTGAAAATGCCAGATTTTGCTCATCTCTAGATACAAAATAAGAGATAGGATAAGGCATTGTTTTGGAACCAACATAAGGCGTACTCTGAACCTGAAAATGTACATGGGGTTCAGGAGATCGGCCCGAGTTACCGCAATGTGCAATGATTGCTCCTTTTTTTACATAAGCGCCCTTACTTGTTTTAAAGGAATGCTTTTTTAGATGTGAAAGCTTTGTATACAAACCTTCTGCGTGTTTAATCACAATACTATTTCCCCAGTTCTGTAAGGTATTGTTGCCACCTATTTCATTATCCTCCACATGGTCAATAATTTCCTCTACTATGCCATCTGCAGGGCATAGCACCGGTTTGTTGTAACAATAAAAATGTTCGGGAAGATTGCCGGGTAATTCAAAAGTCTTGAGCTGATGGTCCAGTATCACAAAATCCAATGCCTTACTCCAATCTCCTTGATGGGTCATGGTTCCATCATAGCCTTGGCTTACCACCCACTCTCCCAAAAAAGGTAATTGCAGCTGATGGTAATATAAATTCAGTAATCTTTCTTTTCCATTTACATATCGGTATAGGTTTTCTTCAGGGCTATAATACTGAATAGGGGTAAGGGCTAGTTTTAGAGGTGTTTTTCGCAAGCCTAGCATATAAAGAAATAGGATTACGGTAAGACAAAATGGTAGTGAAAAAAGTGGAACCCCAACCTTAAACATGAGGTTGCCCATACCCGAAACCATCAAGTAGGCTATGGGAACCAATACCAAGACCCAAAGAAATGACCTAACTGAAGGAATAATAAAAAAACCTCCCAGCGCAACTGCTACTAGCATAAAATTGGTGCCCATATTATAGAATCCAAGAAAACCTTCAGAACCCATGGTATAGCTAAATAATAATGCCACAGCATAACCATACACCATTAACAAAAATGCAATTCTTGAATAAACAAATAATCCAATGGTCAAGATGATACCTGAAGCTATGTTCACTTGAAATAAAATGGCACTCATGCTTCTAAAAAAACCACTGAAAAATGCAGGCATATTCCAGTTTTCAATCCAGCTAATAAAATCAACTAGATTAGTTCCTCCAATAGCATAGGTTTCATTGTACCAATAAATCTGTCTATGGGTTAATCCAATTCCGTCAAAACTCTTTGAGGCCAAGATGATTAACGCTGTGCTAATAATAAAGGCCAATGAAAGTGCGGGTAATCCCCGTTTATTTAAAATGGCATTTAAAACAGTGGATAAGAATAGTGTAAGCAAAGAACCAACAACTAGTAGAATGGAAAAAGCAATACCAAATTCAAAATTGCTGGCAAATCCAAGTCCAAATAACAGAACACTATAGGTTAAAAGCCCATCATTGGTTTGTGTCCTATTAAATCCAAGCAATTCTGCGGCTATTAATGAAATGGCTACAGCCACCAACCCACATGCAGCTGCAAATGGTGTGATAAAGGAAACCAACAATATCAGGAAGGCAAAGATCCTATTCTTTGAAAAAAAGAGCATGCCATAGCTATTGAGTATGGCATTACCCAAGTGTTTGATAAAGCTGTTGATATCTGTTGAGCGCACCATCATTTATTATTTATAAGCTAAAATGCTGCAAATGCTCAGGCATTTTCTCCATTTGTTCAATATACGCCAAGGTTTCTGCTTCTCTTATCAGATGTGTATTCCCTTTTTCATCAATCATCACCACATTGGGGCGCATTTGAATAAATTGCATCCATTGGGTCATATTATAGGCGCCAACTTTGTGCACTACCACCTGATCTCCTCTATTCAATAATGGCAGGTTCACGCTTTGTCTAACCACGTCTATATTCATGCAAAGTGGACCATACAATACCATGTCTTCTGTGTGGTGTGTAAAATCTTGTGCAGGGCTAATCTTGTGTTCATACCAGAAAGAGGTAAATAAAATATTTACGCCAAAGTCCATGATCGTAGCCCTTCTGCCATCGCTCAAGCGTTTATTGGCCAATACGGATCCTAACAAATAACCTGCGTCATCAATTAAAGCCCTACCACTTTCTAAAATCAATAAAGGCAATTCATTGCTAGAAAATCCAAGTTGAAACAAAGCATTACTAATAGCTTCTGCAAATTCATCTACACTTGGAATTGTATCTGATCCTGGAAGATATGCCCCGCGCAAAGTATTGGCAGAGGGCAAGCCACCACCAAGGTCAAGGTATTGTATCTGTGTATTTAATTGGGTCTTGGCATTCATGGCTAATTCACCCAGCTTCTTTACCGCAATGGCATAAGCATCAGTAGAGAGCATAAAAGTTCCAATATGGCAATGCAAACCGGTTAACTGTAACTTTCCTGATTGAACTATTTTTTGAATGGCAGACCATGCTTGACCGTTTTCAAAATTGAATCCAAAACGGTCCCACATTGGATAGATC
>CAMFKK010000509.1 GCA_945957225.1 uncultured Sphingobacteriia bacterium
AAACTGAACCTTGGTTCAGTTTTTTTTTGAATGTTTTGAAAGTAGCGCTACCATGTTTAATTCATTAAGTGAAAAATTAGAATCGGCCTTTAAGAACCTTAAAGGAGAAGCCAGGATCAATGACCTAAACATTGCCAATACGGTAAAAGATATCCGTAGGGCTTTGATTGACGCCGACGTAAACTTTAAAATAGCCAAGGAATTCACTGACAAAGTGAAGGACAAAGCCGTGGGTGAAAAAGTAATCAATGCCATCAGCCCGGGTCAATTGATGGTAAAAATTGTACAGGATGAATTAACCGAATTAATGGGTGGATCAGAAGCCCAATTCAATATCAGTGGCAACCCTGCAATTATCCTGATTGCTGGTTTACAAGGTAGTGGTAAAACCACTTTCACAGGTAAGCTGGCCAATTACTTAAAAACGCAGAAGGGTAAGTCTCCGATGGTAGTGGCTTGTGATATCTATCGCCCCGCGGCCATAGATCAGCTGACTGTTTTGGCAGAACAAATTGGTGTAACCGTATATAGTGAAAGAGAGAACAAAGACGCGGTTTCAATTGCACAAAATGCCATTAAAGAAGCAAAAGCAACCAACAAAAATGTAGTCATCATAGATACGGCTGGTCGTTTGGCCATTGATGAAGTGATGAT
This sequence comes from uncultured Sphingobacteriia bacterium, assembly GCA_945957225.1. Classification (GTDB taxonomy): domain Bacteria; phylum Bacteroidota; class Bacteroidia; order Chitinophagales; family Chitinophagaceae; genus Sediminibacterium. Next base: position 655 of record CAMFKK010000509.1, read on the forward strand.
GACAGAAGTAGCCAATGTAAAGGCTGCTGTGAATCCTGCAGAGATTTTGTTTGTGGTGGATGCTATGACTGGTCAGGATGCGGTGAATACAGCCAAAGCCTTTAATGATCGCTTAGATTTTACTGGTGTGGTCCTCACCAAATTGGATGGTGATACCCGTGGTGGTGCGGCCCTTTCTATCAAATACACCGTGAACAAACCCATTAAGTTTGTGAGCTCTGGTGAGAAGATGGATACCCTAGATGTATTCTATCCTGAGCGTATGGCGCAAAGGATCTTGGGTATGGGTGATATTACTACTTTGGTAGAAAAAGCACAGGCCCAATATGATGAGGTGGAAGCCAAGAAACTGGAGAAAAAAATTAGAAAGAACCAGTTTGACTTTCAAGACTTTTTGGATCAGCTACAGCAGATCAAGAAAATGGGGAATATCAAAGACCTGATGGGCATGATTCCGGGAGTGGGTAAAGCCATCAAGGATGTAGACATTAATGACGATGCATTCAAAGGAATTGAAGCCATCATTAAATCTATGACTCCCTTTGAAAGAGCCAATCCAGACGCGCTTACTCCAAGTAGAAAGACTAGGATTGCCAAGGGTTCTGGTAAAGACATCAATGAAGTCAATGCTTTTATGAAACAATTTGAGCAAATGAAACAAATGATGAAAATGATGAATAACATGCCCATGGGAGGCCGTTTCCCCGGTATGAAACGATAAAAAATCAGCAAAAAAACCTTCTTTTTGAGCTAATTCAGGATTCTAACAAATCCTTTGCATACAAACTTGGTAGGAAATGGTTTTACTATTACTTTTGTCCCCCAGCTATTCTTAGTTGGATTAACAAATTTCCTTAAAGCCTATAAATGTCTATTTAACATGGCAGTAAAAATGAGATTACAGAGACACGGTAGCAAGAAACGTCCTTTCTACTTTATTGTAGTAGCCGATGCCCGTGCACCCAGAGATGGAAAATTCATCCAGAAATTGGGTACTTACAACCCGCTTACAGTTCCTGCAAGCATTCAATTAGACCGTCAAAAAGCTTTGGAGTGGTTGAACAAAGGTGCTCAACCCACCGACACTGTTCGTCGTATCCTTTCTTTCAAAGGCGTATTGTACCTGAAACACCTTTTACGTGGTGTTAAATTGGGTCTGTTTGATGATGCTACTGCAATGACAAAGTTCCAGGAATGGCACAATGAACATGAAGCACAAATTACCCGTCGTAATGACGAGCATAAGAAGGTTCAAAGAGCAAAGAAAGTGTATGTTCCAGTTGTGAAAAAAGTGGAAACTACAGAAGAAGCTGCTCCTGAAAGCCAGCCTGAAGCTTAGTGTAATACAGACTTACAAAAGCAATTCTGTAAACTGATTAAGTCCTGGCATTTGCCGGGACTTTTTGTTCCAAATAATTAGCATGAGTGAATACATCCATATTGGTAAACTAGTAGCCAGCTTTGGTTTAAAAGGCGAGCTGATTCTCAAACACGAGTTGGGAAAAAAGACCGTGTTTAAAGGCATTGAAGTCTTGTTTGTAGAAGAGACCAAGGGAAACTACTTGCCCTATTTTATTGAAAACTCAAAGGCTTCTAACCAAGAAGAAACCACTATTAAATTAGAAGGTTTGAATACCAAGGAATCCGCAGCCAGACTGGTTTCTAGAAATGCTTGGGTAGCTGATACTGACTTTAGAAAATTGGTAGGTAAAACCGCACCCATTGCCATGTTGGGATACCAATTATTTGACGATGGGAATTTCTTAGCACCCATTGAAGAAGTAATCAATCAACCACACCAAGTGCTCTTGCGCATTACATTGGAAGGCAAGGAAGTATTGATTCCTTTGCATGAAGAAACATTGGATAGTATTGATCATGAC
>CAMFKK010000510.1 GCA_945957225.1 uncultured Sphingobacteriia bacterium
TCTCCAAACGACCCTGTGAGATCTCAGCTTGGTAAGGGGTATATTGGGTATACCATCCTGGATTTTCAAAAATATTTCTAAGAATCACACTTGGTGTAATGGTACCATAATATCCCTGGCCAATATAAGTACGGTAAACTTTGTTTTTAGCTGCCACTTTCTTTAACTCACTCAAGTATTCAAACTCGCTAATGGCAGCGGGGATGTCTAAATTCTCTTTGATTCTAATACTGTCCGGAACGGTTTTACTGATCAGGGTTTCCAAACTATCCATGCCAATGGTTTCAAGCATAGCTTTGGTGTCTGCTTGGTTGGGGCCAATATGCCTTCCGTGAAATTCGTTTGACTGCTGGTTAAATAAGTTCATAAGGATGTCTATGCTTTTAAAACTGATGGACTGACTTATTACAAAGATTGGGTTCAATTGTTTGGAAAACCCAAGGTTTGGAAAGGCGCAAAGTTAAGCAGATACAATGGCATTTTTGTTGCAAAAGATGGCTTGGGGAAAGCATGTGCATGAAAGCAAGGAAGAAACTAACAAATAGCCTTAATTAACCATTGATTTGTTTGCTTTCCTGTTCCCTCATTTGCTCACTGGTTAAACGGCTGCCATCATGGCTCCAACCGGGAGCCCCAAATAGGTATTGGATTCTGTCTGAAAATTTGATTCCTTCTTGGGTACAATCCTGCCAGATCTGTTGCCATTCATGAAAAACCACTTTCATGGGGCCGGGATTTTCCAAGTTCTTGGTCAAACCATATTTGATGGGGGAATAGTCACTAGGGGCTAATTCTTCCTGAAAGGTACCAAAGAGCTTGTCCCAGAGAATCAGGAACATACCCATATTCTTGTCCAAATATTTGGGGTTAGAGCCATGGTGCACCCGGTGGTGCGATGGGGTAACCAAGATATATTCTAGCCAACCCATTTTTTGAATATATTCTGTATGTACAAAAATGCCCCAGATCTGGGTAGCAGAATAGACAAACAACAGGTCTAATGGATCAAATCCAAGAAAAGCAATGGGAATAAAGTAGAGAAATCTATACAGGGGTTGGAAAACCGAAGAGCGGAATCCCACTGTAAAATTCATGAGTTCGCTACTATGATGGGTCACGTGAACGGCCCAAAACAAACGGATCTCATGGTCAAACCGGTGCAGCCAATAGTACATAAAGTCTTCTATCAAGACCAGCAAAATCCAATAAAGTGGACCAACCGTCCAATGAATGGGACTTAGTTGAAAGAAATATCCTAGAATGGCCAGTGTGACTAAACGGAATGCCAAATCCAATCCGCCGTTTAATAGCATCAGGTAAACATTGGATGCTGTATTGCGTAGGGTATAGGATTTTCGGTGTTGCAAATGAGAAAGCAGCAACTCAATGCCAATGATCAAACAATAAATGGGGGTTGAAATCAAAATCAACCATTGCTCTCTAACGGAGTCCATGAATCAAATCTATTTTGGTGTGGGCTATCAGTGGGAATGCCGATATTTGCTGGCGCAATTTACGCAACATAGATCAATCTTAAATTTATTGACCGCATGGTACCTGAAATAGACTTGGAAAACTGGGAAAAAAGAAGTGAAGAGCACGCAAAACAATACAAGTACTATTTGCAAAAAGCGGATAAGAAAAAAGTGTTGAAATTATTGCCAGACTTACACGATGCTGCATTTGAAAAAATAGATTGTTTGCTATGTGCCAACTGTTGCAAAAATTATTCTCCCAGATTTAAAATGCCGGATATTAAGCGAATCAGTAAGTATTTAAGGATCAAAGAAACCGAACTGATGGACAAATATTTGGTCATGGATAATGAAGGGGATTATGTAACCAAGTCTTCTCCTTGTCCTTTTTTGGGTGCCGATAATTTTTGTTCTATCTATGAATCAAGACCTACCGATTGTCATAGATTCCCCTATACGGATGAAGACGTATTATTTAAAAAGCCAGCCATCACCTTGAAAAATGCTAGCTTCTGTCCGGCTGTATTTTTTGTATTGGAAGGATTATTGGCTAATAAATAGTTAGTATTCCATCTTTCTAAGTGAAGGAGCTTTGATCCAGGTTGCAGCCACTACTAACAAAGTCATGCATCCTCCAAAAACAACTGAAGGGACAACTCCCATAAGTTTGGCGGCTACCCCACTTTCAAATTGACCCAATTCATTGCTGCTATTGATAAACATGCTATTGACACTCATCACACGACCACGCATTTGATCTGGCGTTTTTAATTGCAAAATAGTTCCACGGATCACTACAGAAATACCATCCAGAATTCCGCTTAACAGAAGGGCTATAAAAGAAACCCAGAAAATTTCTGAGAGCGCAAAAACAATGATACAAACCCCAAAACCACCAACAGCCAATAATAATTTTTGACCCTGCTGTTTTTTCAAAGGGAATACGGTGAGTAAGACAATTACTACAATAGCACCAATATCAGACGCCGCATTGAGCCAACCAAAACCAACTGGTCCCATTTTTAAAATATCCTTGGCAAAAACAGGAA
>CAMFKK010000511.1 GCA_945957225.1 uncultured Sphingobacteriia bacterium
CTAGTTTTAAATGGTGGGAGCTTTGTATGACCACCAATAATAATTGGGGATACCTACAAAAAGATACCGCGTGGAAAACACCCTATGAAGTCATTAGCATATTTGTTGATGCTGTGGCTAATGGTGGAAATTTATTATTAGATATTGGGCCAAAGGCCGATGGAAGCATTCCAAAAGAACAAGTGCAAATTCTTACTGAATTGGGCAAATGGAACCAACGCAATGGCGATGCCATTTTTGATAGACTTGGTGGCATTCCACAGGGGCATTTTTACGGACCTACCACCCTTTCAAAAGACAGTAGCAGTTTATATTTATTCTTACAGGCCAAAACTAGCGGACCTGTTATGCTAAAAGGCTTAGTTAATAAAATTAAGTCCATAGAAATATTGGGAAATGGCACAAAATTACAACACAAGATAGTTGGGAAGATTTCTTGGAGTACCGTTCCAGGTTTGGTTTATATAGATGTCCCTTCCAACAAATTGGACCAATATATAACAGTACTTAGAGTGCAATTAGATAAACCCATTAAATTATATAGAGGCAAAGGTGGCCTTTAATTATTCAATTACATACCAAGTGTAGGAATTAGCAGGAATAGTAAATGTCAATGGCATTTCATAAGCCCTGTTCAAGCTTAAGCGCCGCATGTTATTTCCTTTTTCAGAAATTTTAACTTGATTACTAAGACCCGTATAATACAAAGGCACTTGAATGGTTCTGGTGATGGGTTCATTTAAGGGATTATACAAAAGCATAAACCCTTTTTGTGGAAGTTTTGGATTCACATGCAAAATGCCATCCCAATCCCTACCATCTGGTCTACGTAAATGAATAATATCACTATTAAGAATATTTCTATATTGTTTATACCAATCAATCACAGCGGCTACCATTTTTCTGGTACTATCCGTGTCATACAATCTTGGTCCTCTATAACAGGCTTGTACTCCTGCTCCATAATATTGTACCATTAATTGCTTATAGTCTTGCAGATGGTCTTGTAATGGCTCTAAAATGGCTTCTGGGCCACCACCCTGATATTTGGTGAGCGGTACAAATCCCCAACCCATACTAGGGCTCATATTCCATGTTCCATCGTAAATATTTTGTCTATTGAGCATGATTTGATTTTCCCTAGGCAAGGAAAAATTTACTTCTCTATATCCTATGGCAATTTTATGTGTGCCATCCAAAAAATACCAATCAGGTGCATTTATATACACCCCTGATTCATTCAACCACTTATACAATTCTTTCTGAATCTTCATCTGTTCCCACTGGCTATCTTTCAATCCCTTATGTCCAGGATGTTTGGTAGATGCACAAAGATCTCCTGGGTAAGGACCATCATTTTCCCAGATATTAAAACCAGTTTGACTAAAAAAATATTTGATTTTATCGCGATAGCCCAACCCCCATTTACTGCCAAAACAAGGAGCATTGCCAAAAAAAGCTCCCCCAGGTTTCCCTGTTGCAGCGCTAATTACATCATCTTCGTCACTAATTCGTCTACTAGAAAAAAGAGAATAACCACCAATTAAGATTCCTTTGGAATGTGCATAATCAGCATTGGACTTCCATCTTTCAATATTTAAAGAAGAGGTATCCTCCATGTTAATATGGCTTCCAAAACTCAAAATGAGTGCTTCGTATCCAGTTGCAACACATTGATCAATGGCGTTTCGTACTTCAGTATCATTCTTGCTCACCAAATGCATAAAAATAGGATTGGAACTAGTCCATGGCGCAATGGTTTGATACATTTTCCTGATAGCCAACCCTCTTCTTTCCTTGTCATAACTGTCTATTAATAATTCATGTGTCCTCACTGAACTATAGGTTTGACCTGGAGGCAGAGAAACTTCATAGATCTTATCTGGATATACTTCTAGCAAACAAGGTGTTCTAAAATTATAATTGACTTGAGAGGTATAATTAGTATCTACTTTCCAGTGAGTTGTTTGGTCACTCAATGGATAACGCATTGCATTATTAAAAGCATAGTTGGTTTCAATATAAATGCCTTCTGGCACTTTCATGCCTTTGGCAGGAATTAGCCTTTTTTGATGCTCTGTTAATCCCTGTTCAAGTAAAGTCTCTTCTGTTGCTCCTACAACTGCACTTTCCTCTTCTACTGCAGCAATTATCTCACTAGTTACCTTATTCAAGCTAATTGGATAAGAAAACCTATTTACAATTTCAACCCATTTCACAATCAATGGAAGTCCATCATATAGGGCATAATTAACTTGTACTTCAATACCATGCACAACAGATTGCTTAGCTGTATAATAAAAACGCAATAGTTTTCCAGTAGGCTGTTGTTTGCTTGAAGCCCATGTTTTTGGTTTCCATTTCAAATAAACCGGAATGGGACTCACTGAAAATGAATCATATTTAAATTTACTGGTATCTGCTTGCATCTTTGAAAACCATTCTTGTTTCAAATAAGCTCTTTCTTTTTGCCCTATCCAACCACCAATATTAAATAACTCTCCATTGATAGTTAAAGAAGCT
>CAMFKK010000512.1 GCA_945957225.1 uncultured Sphingobacteriia bacterium
GGCTCCGGTCTCGTGGGCTCGGAGATGTGTATAAGAGACAGCTTCTGGAAAATGAGCGATTATTTCTCCAGGTACTTAATTGGTGATCCAACAGAAAGACCTGTGGATGAAGAAGAGATGAACAGAGAATTAGAATTGAAAAAGAAATAGAAGAACAATCATGAATGCTGTAGTATTTTTGCAGTATTAGTCCTTTAAAATCTATTGTATGGCTGCCAGAACCGATTTGTTTCAATCACCGGATTATTATTTGTTAGATGAATTACTCACTGAGGAGCACCGATTAATCAGAGAATCCGTAAGGAACTATGTAAAAAAAGAAATCTCACCCATCATTGAAGACTATGCCCAAAGGGCGGAATTTCCAAGTCAGGTAGTCAAGCAACTGGGTGATATGGGTTGTTTTGGGCCCACGGTTCCAGAACAATATGGTGGTGGAGGATTGGACTATATCAGTTATGGTCTCATGATGCAAGAATTGGAGCGAGGAGATAGCGGTATTAGAAGCACTGCCAGTGTGCAAGGCTCACTGGTCATGTACCCCATTTATGCTTATGGAAATGAAGCACAACGCAATAAATACCTTCCCAAATTAGCCAGTGGAGAATGGCTAGGCTGTTTTGGATTAACAGAACCCAATCATGGTAGCAATCCCTCAGGGATGCTCACCAATATCAAAGACGCAGGTGACCATGTGATTCTAAATGGTGCTAAAATGTGGATCAGTAATGCACCTTTTGCGCAGGTTGCCGTGGTGTGGGCAAAGGATGAGGAAGGAGTAATTACGGGTCTGATTGTAGAGCGAGGTATGGAAGGTTTTAGCACCCCAACTACGCATGGTAAATGGAGCTTACGCGCCAGCGCCACCGGAGAATTGGTATTTGATAATGTAAAAGTTCCAAAGGAAAATATACTACCCAATGTGCGTGGTTTAAAAGGCCCTTTGGGATGCCTCTCTAAAGCACGTTATGGCATTGCTTGGGGTGCACTAGGTGCAGCCATGGATTGTTATGATACCGCTTTGCGCTATAGCCAAGAACGCATTCAATTTGACAGACCCATTGGAGGCTTTCAATTGCAACAAAAGAAACTGGCCGAAATGATCACTGAAATTACCAAGGGGCAGTTATTGGTTTGGCGATTAGGGGTATTGATGAATGAGGCAAGGGCAACGCCACAACAGATTAGTATGGCCAAAAGAAATAGCTGTGAAATTGCTACCAATATTGCAAGAGACGCTAGACAGATGCTAGGAGGAATGGGTATTACAGGCGAGTATAGTATTATGAGGCATATGATGAATTTGGAAAGTGTGATTACTTATGAAGGCACACACGATATTCATTTGTTGATTACGGGTATGGATATTACTGGGTTTAATGCATTTAAATAAAATGGGGCAAACAAAAGATAAACCTACCAAAATCTTTTTGGTAGGGATGATGGGCTCAGGAAAATCTTATTGGTCCAAATGGCTCTCAACAAAATTCAAAACCGGTTGTTATGACTTGGATTTTTTAATTGAATCCAATGAGGAGAAAACCATTGCTGAAATTTTTGCTGAAGACGGGGAGGAATATTTTAGAAAGCAAGAAGCCAAAGTCTTGAGATGGTTCAAAGAAAAAAAAGCCTTTGTGCTGGCCACAGGAGGAGGAACCCCCTGTTTTCATGAAAATATGGAATGGATGAACAATCAAGGATTGACCATCTGGATTGATTCAGATATTAGTACCCTTGTTCAAAGGTTATTGCCAGAAAAAGACCACCGTCCCTTGATCAAGCATTTAGATGATGCTGCCCTAGCAGATTTTCTTACCCAAAAAAGAGAAGAACGTAAGGGATTTTACCAGCTGGCTAGTGTTCATGTAACAGAATCCCAGATTAACGAAAAAAGCATATTGAAAATCATCCAAGAACATGCATAAAAGATTTTTGATCACCGCTGCTATCCTAGGTGCCCTTACGGTAGCCATGGGAGCTTTTGGCGCACACGGACTCAAAGCAATAGTACCACCTGAGGCCTTAACTATTTATGAAACAGGCGTCAAGTATCAATTCTATCATGTTTTTGCACTGGCAATCACGGCTATTTTGTATGAGAAATATCCCAGCCAAACCTTGATCAATGCCTGTGCCTGTTTTATTATGGGAATGCTTTTATTTTGTGGATCACTTTATGTTTTAACCCTAAAAGCGGCAACAGGAATAGAATGGCTTAGTTTTGTTGGACCAGTAACTCCTGTAGGTGGTCTTTTCTTCATTGTTGGCTGGTTGCTACTTGCCTGGGGCGTTAAAAAAGGCTGATTTGGTGGAAAACTTAGGTTAGAAATACCAGTTTTGCACATCCCAACAGGCTCAGTTATATGCTAGTAGGCATAGCTTATATTTGTTTTCATGGCCAATAGTTTAAAAAAGAAAACGCCACCACCACCGGACCCAGAAGAGCTTACTTCAGACAAAGAAGCGGAAGTAACCGTAGCTGAGGTGGTAAAGGATGAACGCACGGGTAAAATTGCTGG
>CAMFKK010000513.1 GCA_945957225.1 uncultured Sphingobacteriia bacterium
TTCCTCAATCAACGAAACATAATTATTAAGATTACTAATAACGGGTTGTTGAACTTGATTTAGATCAATTGTTTTTTTCAATAAGTAAATCAATAAAAAAAGGAATATAAAAATTAAAATAGCAGAAACGCCAAAATAAGTTCTTATAGAATGGTATTGTGTTGTAAAAGCAAGAACGGCAAAAAGTATCATACCAATCAATCCAAAGAGGATTTCATATTGAATACTTCTTTTCAACTTTTCAATAATAGAAAAAGTTTTCTTACTCAGCATCTCTGCAATGTCAGCTCCAGATCTGCCACTATGGTCAGTGGAGAGCTTTTCATTGAGTTGTTGTTTAAATTGATCTAAATCCATAAAAATTATATTTAGGATTGCTCCAATTGTTTTTTTGCTTCATCTTTTAATTTGGTCTTTATTCGATTCATTTTTACTGCCACATTATTTGCAGTAATCCCCATCATTTCTCCAATATCTTGGTAAGGGTAGTCCTCTAAATAAAGCATGACAATTGCTTTGTCAATTTTACTGAGTTCCCCAATAGCTGCATACATGGCTTTTAATTGCATTTCTATCGGGTCTATACCATCCTCTGATGCTGATTCGGGTACAGAATCATAAATATAAATTTGAGGGCTCCTTTTTTCTTTTCTATAAAAAGTAATGGCAGTATTTAATGCTACACGATAAAGCCAGGTAGAAAACTTGGCATCACCTCTGAAACTTGAAAATGCCTTCCATGCCTGAAGTGTTATTTCCTGAAAAAGGTCTTCTCTTTCACTATGTCTATCCATATATAGATTACACACTTTGTGAACAATGTTCTGGTGTGTTTTTAATAAGGATACAAATTGGTCTTGAGAACTCATGAAGCCAATTTAATAATTAATGGGTTTTACCTGGTAACCTTTTTTGCGTAATAGTGCTAAAACGCCGGATTTGCCTCCAAGATGTCCAGCTCCAACTGCAAAAAAACAGGGGCTTTCTTTCATGGCTTTTTTCATTTTTGGAACCCATTTTTTATTTCGGTTGATGAGCATGCTTGATTCAAAACTATCATTCACCCCATTCTCTTTCATAAATAAGTATAACGCATCTACATTTTTTTTTAAATATAGATTGGTCATGGTTTGCATCATTTGTTTACAGCTATCAAAATTGTTCACCATTTTACGCATAGCTACTAATTGGGTATCAATTGGTTCTTTGTTTAAAAGTTTTATTTGATTTTCCAAAGTTTCTAGGCCAAGTATCTCCATTTTTTTTTGTTGTGCTAAGTGCATTAGTTCCGTTTCGGGTTGAACGGTAGCACTACAGGGAACCGATTTTAAAATAAGTAAACTCATTCCCAAAAATGGTTTATACTGTTTAAATAGCATCAGTGACATACCAGTAATTGATTGATACTTTTTGTCAAATTCAGCAAATTCTTTGGCATCCATATAGCTATCAATGGTTTTGCCATCTTTCAGTTTAGCAATTTCCATCATGTTTGCAGGCATTGTTGGGTCGTCCATATCTAATTCCCCGTAATATTTCTTACAAGAACTTAGGGCGTCTTTAAAAGGCTGAGATATTTGAAATTGGTCTTTGCACATCATATGAAAAGTTCCAAAAACATATGAGGGTTCTTTTAAGCCTTTACCACTGATTTTCCAAAGTAGGGATTGATTCGTATTTTGAGCAAAACTGAGATTTGCTAATAGTAGAAATAGGATAAGAAACTTCTTTTGCAACATCATTTGATTTTTATAGTTCATAGGTAGTGTAATTTGTTTGATTATTACAAGTTCTATCAAAAAAATACCCCCCTGTAGAAACAGGAGGGTAAACCAAAACCAACTGCTGTGAAATTTTCACAGTTTACCTATTTATAAAATGCTAATCTCTTTTGGGGAATTCACTACTTTTTCAATTCTTGGTAAGAATAATTTGAGAATCCCATTTTCGTATTTTGCTTGAATGCCATCAATTTGAATTTGATCATCCAAGCTAAAGCTTCTTTTAAATGCTTTAAACTGGAATTCTCTACGAATGGTTTTAAAGTTCTTTTCTTCAGTAGATTCTTTTGGCTCGTAACTGATGGTCAAAAGCTCTTTTTCCAATTTAACTTTAAAGTCTTCTTTATTTCTTCCAGGAGCATTCATTTCAAGATGGAATCCATCAGTGGTTTCATGTATGTTCACAGGGGCAACCGTGTTAATCACTGAATAGTCTCTTCCCCAATGATTGGGAAATCCGTTGAACAGTTCCTGTAACATGTTGTTTAGTTGAGCTGGGTGTTGTTTTACGAATGTCATAGTTTTTATTTTTAGTGTTTATGATTTAAAAGAATTGTTTCAAATGCCATACCATCGGGATTTGAACCCTGATTTGCTGAAATTTTGACCATGATTTTTAAAAAAAGCGCCATAATGACAATTTTAAAATAAAAAATATGACAAGATGGCAATATAATTTTAAGATTTGATGTTTCTAGTTTTACCTAATTTTGTCCTCCACAATTAAAAAACAAGCA
>CAMFKK010000514.1 GCA_945957225.1 uncultured Sphingobacteriia bacterium
ATTCAATAATATACGCCATCAAATATGTTAGATTCAATAAGTAGATATCTTATAGCCATTTTATATTTAAATAAATTATACTATATTTAAATGTACTCCCATAAATCAATTGATACCTTATTCATGAAAACACTATTTGTTGCTATCGTTTTAATTATTTCAATATGTTCAATAGCTCAGGATATGCAACAATATTTATCAGAGACAAAGTCAATGGTAAAGCAAAAAAAGTATGCTGAAGCAAATGGACGTTATATCTGGTTTCAAAATCATAGCCTAGAATCAAGCCCTTCTATGTCAGGGGTCAGGTTATCTTATGCATTATCAGATTGGAAATTTCTTGCCGAATTATATCCCCCTGCGTTTGATTCCATTAAAGCAATGAGAGACAATAAAACCAAATTGCTACTTCAAAATAATGCGTCAGTTCAATTATTTGGGGATGTTGCTGCTCTTAATAAACTCATATTTGAAACTGAAAAAACAGTTACCCTTTTTGAAAACATTCGTAATGCTGACAAGGACAAAGCTAGAAAATGTTGGTTCTATGCAAGAAAATCGCTTTTTAAATACAAGCGTTATGATTTGATCAAATATTATGTTGGCGACCCAGTATCAGATTTTCAAGTAATAAAAGAACAGCGAAACATGATGTTAAAAGTTTCATCAACCAAGACGGAGTCAATGAAAAAATATTTGGATGATTCCTTTGTTGAAAACAGTTTGGATTTAATCAATTATTCTATAGCCATGCATGATCTGGAATCTGCTAAGAAGATTAGAGCAGAAGCTATGCTTATTGTAAATGATTATAGATTAAGAGATTTAAAATTGAATACAATCAGTTCTAAGAATAAGTCTTATTAATTCCCTTCCACATGACCAATGATAAACTTTTGGTACGAATACTTTTTGTTTTTCTAGCACTGATTTCATTCAAAACAATTATTCTTTCACAGGATAATCATTCAAGTATTCATTTTAGGGCAGTTACTTCAGTTTCTGGTGAAGAATATTTTATAGATATTCTGCCATTTAAGGATAGTGCCAAATTGATATTCAGAATTAAAAAAAGTGTCAAACAATCAAAACTGTATAAAGACACAAATTTTATTAGGATTATAGAAACATTGAAATCAGTGAAAAAATTTGGTCCTAATAATGATACCGTTAAAACCTATATAGCTAAGCTAGACAGTTTAAATAGTATTTATACAATTTATGAAAGGGATAGTTTATTTATCTCTAACACAAAAAATGAACCATACTTTGAACTTGTCCAAGAAGTTTTGAATACTTCAGCAGAAATTCTTGAAAATAAAAACAATAATCGAATAGTTATAGACGGAGAAAAACTGATATTTAAAATAACAAAAAATGGTATTTCTCAAACTGTTTACGCTTATTCTCCAACAATTACAAGTAACCCTCTTTTGTATAAACTTGTTAAAGAAACAAAAGGTTTATATAGATTAAACAAAAAGAATGGAATTCTACTTAAATCTAAAACTATGTTTTTTGAAAAATAGTTTACATCTTGTTTCCTGAACAAGATAGTCCATGAAATTAGTCCCACAAAAACTCATCCCATGCCACCCAACCCAAATCAAACCTTTCCTTTACCCAACTATAACCGTCTCTGTTTTCTCAAAAACATTATCAAGAACCCCAACATCATTGTTGGTGATTACACTTACTATGACGATTTTGAAAACGTAGAAAACTTTGAAAAAAACGTCAAATACCATTTTGACTTTATTGGTGACAAACTCATCATTGGAAAATTCTGCATGATTGCTTCCAATGTTACCTTCATCATGAATGGTGCTAATCACCTCACAGACGCTATAAGTACTTATCCATTTGCCATTTTTGGTCAGGGATGGGAACATGCCATGGACAATAAGACCTACCCTCATAAAGGAGACACTATCATTGGCAATGACGTATGGATAGGTTATAAAGCCACTATCATGCCTGGAGTAAACATTGGTCATGGCGCCATCATTGCAGCTAATGCCACGGTGGTTAAAGAGGTAGCTCCCTACAGCATAGTAGGAGGAAACCCTGCCCATGAAATCAAAAAGCGGTTTCCAGAAGAAACCATTGCCAAACTTTTAGAACTAGCATGGTGGAATTGGGATCTTGAGAAGATTACTAGAAATGTACCATATTTAACGGGTAATCAATTAAATAATCTTATTTTGTAATTCGATTCCCTAACCAATTTTCTAAAACAAAATTAAAGTAGACATGAAAACCTCTGTTAGTCTATTTGTTGTTTGTTTTTTTCTACTTGCTACAGTACAGGCACAAGAACCAGCCAAAAAAGAGAAAAAAGCCAAAAAAGAGGAAGCGCCACGCAAGGGCTCTGTTTACTTTACACCCTTACCAGTATTGAGTTCTAACCCTTCCTTTGGGTTTATGTATGGGGTTGCTTCATCTACTAGTTGGTATATGGGAGCACCATCAACCACTAAAATTTCATCCTTGTTTGCCGGTATAACCTTAACC
>CAMFKK010000515.1 GCA_945957225.1 uncultured Sphingobacteriia bacterium
ATATTTTCTTTCCAACCATACATGGCTGGGCCCACTTTTTTACCAAACCAATAACCTGTAGCATTGCCCGCAATACCAGCTGATGCAATTAAAACCATTAGCACCATCAAGTCAAGGAACTCATTACCCGTTGGAATAAACTCATTGGCCAAATTGGTACTATAAATACCGGCAACAAATAACAAACTATCGCCCGGCAAAAAGAAACCTGCAAACAAACCGGTTTCAGCAAAAACAACAAATAAAATCAACCAAAGACCACCATGTTCAATATAGAATTGTGGTTGCAATAACTGACTCCAATGAAATGCGGTTGACAAAAGAATATCTAACATAGAAAAATTTGCTTAAGTGGTTTCAACAGGGTTTTCCAATGAGTTTTCCCATTTGCTAACTACCGTAGTAGCCAGCGCATTACCCAATACATTGGTGGCAGTTCTAAACATGTCACAAAAATGGTCAATAGGTAAGATTAAAGCTATGCCCTCGGGTGGAATATTAAACATGGCACAGGTTGCTGTTACAACCACCAGACTTGCCCTTGGCACACCGGCAATTCCCTTGCTGGTGAGCATTAAAACTATCAACATGGTAAACTGGGTACCAAGGTCTAAATGAATATTATACGCTTGGGCAATGGCAATGCTGGCAAATGTCATATACATCATACTACCGTCTAGGTTAAATGAATAACCCAGTGGCAGAATAAAAGCTACAATTTTATCCTTACAACCAAATTTCTCCAGTTCTTCCGTGAGCTTTGGAAAAACAGCTTCACTACTAGTAGTACTAAAAGCAATGATCAATGGAGGGAATATGGCTTTTAATAATTGGGGCAGTCTTTTACCTAAAATAATAAAGCCCACCGTTAACAGGATGATCCAAAGAATGGCAATACCAGAAACAAAGTATAATAAGTATTTACCATAGAATACAAAGACTTCTAAGCCCTTGGTGGCAATAACCGCAGAAATAGCGCCAAATACCCCCAATGGCGCAAAATTCATGACATAACCTACCATTTTCAAAATCACATGAGCAACGGCATCTAAGCCCTTAACAACCACCTTAGCCTTTTCACCCATTGCTGCTGTAGCAATACCAAAGAAAATACTGAAAATCACCAATTGCAAAATCTCATTATTGGCCATGGCTTCAAAAACCGATTTGGGGAATACGTGCTCCACAAATTTGATCAGACTAAATTCCTGGGTTTTGCCAACAAGGTCTTTAGCCCCATTTACATCGGCATTGCTCAAATCAATTCCAACCCCAGGTTGCAAAACATTCACCAATAACATGCCCAATAACAAAGAGGCAAAAGAAGCAGAGATAAACCAAAGCAAGGCTTTTCCGCCTACCCTACCAACAGATTGCAAATCGCCCAGTTTGGCAATACCTACCACCAAGGTAGAGAAGACCAATGGCGCAATAATCATCTGAACCAGTCTTAAAAAGATGGTAGTAAGTAGTTTGATATTCTTTGAAAAAGCCGCAATAAAGTCTGGCCCAGCTTGAAGATGTATTATGTAACCCAGGACAATCCCGGCAATCATGGAAATAATAATATAAAAAGTAAGCCTGTTGGATTTCTGCATGGTCTAGGTCATTAGCTGTGCAATATAAGATATCTGCTTAAAAACCGGGAGTTACCCAATTGCTCATTTATAAAAGTTTTTGAAGGGGAACGCCTAAATTGATTATTTTGCCAGTTATTACTATTTATTTAGAGAAACCAACCAACCTATTTATGAGTTTATTTAGAAAAAAATCGCTTTCCGCCATGCTGGCCAATGCAGAGGACTCAACCAATGGTCTGAAAAGGACTCTTGGAGCGGGTAACCTAATTGCTCTGGGTATCGGTGCCATCATTGGTGCTGGTTTGTTTGTAAGAACAGCCGCTGCTGCTGGACAGTCTGCTGGACCTGCTGTAACAATTTCATTTATTGTAGCCGCCATTGGTTGTGCATTTGCAGGTCTTTGTTATGCAGAGTTTGCCGCCATGATTCCCATTGCAGGTAGTGCTTATGCTTACTCTTATGTAACATTGGGTGAATTAGTAGCTTGGATTATTGGATGGGCATTGATCATGGAATACGCCCTTGGTGCTGCAACCGTATCTATTGCATGGAGCGAGTACCTTAATAAATTATTTGGGATGCAGATACCCTATGAATGGTGTCACTCCCCCTTTGAAAGCTTTACTGACTCGGCCGGTGTATTACACCAAGGTATGATTAACGCACCTGCCTTGATTATCCTGTTGTTGATCACATTGTTGTTGATCAAAGGAACTCAAGAATCTGCAGTGGTAAATGCGATAATTGTGTTTATCAAAGTGGGTATTGTAATGATCTTTATTGCAGTGGGTTGGCAGTTTATTAGACCTGAAAACCATACACCTTACTTGATTCCAGAAGGAACTGCTCCAGTATTGGATAGTGCGGGTAAAGTCATTGCCGATTATTCTCCCTTCAACAAACATGGTTGGGGTGGTGTATTGGGT
>CAMFKK010000516.1 GCA_945957225.1 uncultured Sphingobacteriia bacterium
TCCGGTCTCGTGGGCTCGGAGATGTGTATAAGAGACAGAGGCAGCACAGTGAAAGAAGCACAGGAACGGCTTAACCAGATGGTAACAAAACTTCCGAAAGGTTATTTTTTGGAATGGAGCGGCCAGTGGGAAAACCAGATAAGAGCTAACCGTACATTAAAAATGATTTTACCCATTGTACTCATTATAATTTTCATGGTGCTCTACTTTACTTATCATTCATTTAAAGAAGCTATTACAACCATGATAACAGTTCCTTTCGCATTGGTTGGCGGAGTATTCATGGTTTATTTCTATGGCATTAATTTATCTGTTGCTGTTGCGGTTGGCTTTATTGCCTTATTTGGAATGGCTATTGAAACAGCTATGCTTATGACCATTTACCTGAACGAAGCCATGCAGAATATGGTAGCAAAACATGGCAATTCAAAAACTACTCTTACTCCTGCTATCATAAGAGAATTTGTTATTGAAGGTTCTGCAAAAAGATTACGACCAAAACTGATGACTGTATCGGTTGGTTTATTTGGTTTAATACCGATTCTTTGGGCTACCGGTGTTGGCAGTGATATTATGCGGCCTATTACTATTCCATTGATTGGAGGAACCATTACATCCACTATTTATGTATTACTGATTACCCCGGTAATCTTTGAAATGATAAAGGAAAGAGAATTAAAACGTAAAGGCAAAATTGAATTAATAGATGTTAAAGAATAAACTACTCCCGACACTGTTAGCGTTGGCTGTTTCATTCAGCAGCAAATCGCAAATACTAAAGCTTGATGCTGTTATTGACAGCATTAAAAGCTTACACCCTGTTGTGAAGATGTACAATAATGAAATCCGCTCAATGGATGAAGCCGCTAAGGGAGCCAAAAGCTGGATGCCACCTGAATTTAGTTCAGGCTTCTGGATGGTTCCCTACAATACCAATCTCTGGAAAAAAGGCGATATGGGTGCAACCGGTATGGGGCAGTATATGCTTGGCGGCCAGCAAATGTTTCCAAATAAAAAGAAACAAAATGCTGATGCTGCTTACATGAATGCAATGTCTTCAGTAGAGAAAGAAAAAAAGAATGCTTCAATAAACGAATTGATTTATGATGCAAAGCAATCTTACTACGAATGGATAATCCTTAAAAAGAAACTGGTTATTCTTGACCAGAATGAAAAGCTGCTTGATTTTATGATTAAGAATGCAGAAATACGTTACAAAAACGGGCTGGAAAAAATCAGCGCCTATTACAAGGCTAAGGCGGCACTGGGCAATGTGCAGAATATGCGGCTGATGTATGAAAACGATATCAAAGAAAAGAGAATTCGTATTAATACCGTGATGGGCAGAAATGCAATTACAGCATTTGATATTGATACAACGTATCAATTACAGGATTATTCGTTCGTAATATTTGACAGCACCCTCTTTCATACAAACCGGAGTGATTTAAAGGCCATTGACAAAGACATTAATCTTACCTGGCTCAAACAGGAAACAGAACGTCAAAGCCTGAAACCACAGTTTGGTATTCGCTATGAGCACATGTTTGGATTTGGCGGTTTTCCTATGCAATATACTTTGATGGGTATGATGAAGCTGCCACTCACCAAATGGTCATCAAAGATGAACAAGGCAAATATTGAAAGCCTGAAATGGAAAGCCAGTGCATTGCAATCACAAAAAGAAATGATGGTGAACGAATACAGTGGTATGGCCTATGGTATGCGTAATGAACTGGAGTTAAAGAAAAAGCAGATGAAACTTTATGAAGAGAATATTATACCAGCACTAAGGAACAATTACAAAACAATGCAGTTAGGTTATGAGCAAAATACTGAGGAGTTATTTATGCTATACGATGCATGGGAAACCTTGTACATGACACAACTGGACTATGCAGAGTTGCTTAATCAGGTTCTGAAGCTGCAGACTGCTATTGAAAGAATCATTGAAAAGAGATAAACCAGTTAGTAGCAGTATATACATTTTGTAACAAAAGTCACCATCCAACGGCGATTATAGCGGTATACTGTGTTTTTTAATTTAAATATCATTTTATGAAACGTAAAGAATTCTTGAAAATAACAGGTGCCGGAGCTGGTTCATTATTGATACCGGCAGGCATTTTAGGAGTAACATCTTTTATAGAGGGCTGCGGAAAAAATACAGGAATGGGTAATATGGGTGGAGGCAACAACGTAAGTACAGGAGATTTCACTCAGGCCTTACCATTACCTACAACTGTTGGTGCAAATACATCATTGACTGTTCAGGCAACCTCCGCAACATTAAAAGGTAATCAGTCATACAATGTAATTGGTTACCAGGCCAACGCCCCTCTAGGGCCTACATTCCGTATAAACAAGGGAGCAAGTACTAATATTAATGTCAAGAATAGTCTTGCCGAAGCTACGAACATACATTGGCATGGTTTACACATTTCGTCTGTTATGGACTGTCTCTTATACACATCTGACGCTGCCGACGACTAGTCGAGTGTTGGT